>CAJNCT010000007.1:0-73594 GCA_905221335.1 bacterium | reverse complement strand
AGAAGTGGCTGTCACAGCTTGTTCCTGATCCGTTTTGTTGACCAGACGAACATAACGTACCAAGTGGGTTGCGACAGTTCTGTCTTTCAACTGGCTGGCTGGCGTCCATTCTTGCGCATTTGCAGAATACTCTAGGCTAAGAGCAGGGTTGGTTTGGCCTTGGAGCTGGATGCTCTTGACCTGATGGATACGGTCAAGCTTCATACCTAGATAGCTATGAGCAGGGAGTTTCGTTCCAGCTGGAATTTGAAGATCGTAACTGCCCAAGCTATCCACTACTGGCGTTTCCTTCAAGGCATCAACGTTGGTGTCTGTTAAGTCAAGATTTGGACTATCGACATCTACTGTAAATTCCGCAATTCTCCACCACTTATTTAAGGTTTGTGTATTGCGAATGCGAACAAAACGAGTTGTAAATTCTTGCACAATATCAGAAGTTCGTTGCCCTGATAAATTTTGAAGCATTGTCCAATTTGTACCATCTGCAGAATATTCGATGACACCAGATGCTAGTTTGTCTCGTTCCCCTTGCATCAGATGAACTCGTTTTACTTTGTGCAGTCCACCTAAGTCCATTTGTACCCAGGCTTGCGCTGGTGTGACATTGGTCTGATCAACATGTGCCATCATGGATTCTGTGTTTTCTCGACCATCTTGCATCTGAACAACACTTGTTCCATATTTGTAAACAAGGTTTGGACTTAAACTAATAGTGCCCCTAACCTTCTTACTACCCAATTCTAGGGGTCTGTTAACAGCAATTTCACGCATGGCAAGCCAAGCATTATCCTTCTTAGCTGTTGCTATCATACGAACAGCTTGAGCTGTGATATCGAGGTCATTAAATTCCAGAATACGTTCTCTACCAGTATAAGCGGGGCTCGTTATGGCTACCCATTCTCCATGTTCATTTTGATATTCAACAAGAGCATTACTAAAGGTATAATTATCGGCCGTATTAGTACCTGTAGCGAAACCTAATTTGTGTATTTTAATTGCCTTATTAAAGCGCAAGCCTACATAATCGCCTCTCTCAATCACAATGGTTGTTTTGGCAATCACATGTGTATCAAAGTCACCATCTGTGACTTCTTTCAATCCGCCTTCTATTCCAGCACGATTCGTAATAAATGTTGTCACAAATTTATCTGGATTCAACATTGCTTGGATATGTAAGGCTAAGTATTCTTTGAGATTATTGATAAATGGTCGAATATGTTGGACACCAAATTCTGCGTATTCATAATGGTCAACGTAAAAGAAGGCATACTTAACTGACTGGTCATAATGTTTGACTCCGGCCTGATAATACTCCCACACCTTGGCATCATTCTTTTCAGTAAGACCTTCTGTAGCTGTTAGGAAAGCTTCAAGCGCGTTCATTTGATCTACTGTATTCTCTAACCAATAGTGAATTTGTTCGATTAATTTCTGATCACCTTTTTCTTTAAGTAATAGAGCATTGGCTTTCAAACCAGCAAAAATTTCCCTCAACTCTTTTCTTTCAGTATCCAGATTTTGACCAGATTTGAGTTTGTTATAGAATTCTGTCAATTTTGGAGCCAATTCTACAGACTCTTCTAATTTAGTGACATGGGGAGGTCTATTTTGATTGCGCATGTGTTTTCCGAGTTCTCGAAAAGCCTTCGAAACACTGCTTTCTTCAAAATGATCATTAACTACATAGTTAAAGGCCATATCGTTGATTTGTTCTGCTTCTTCTACACTTCTCCATTGTTTCCATCCATACTGAGCCATATCAAAAAGTGCCACTTTAGATGCTTCAGATTGTTGCATTGGATTTAGCATAATTCCTTGTGCAAGTGATAAATCAACATTTGGATGTAAGAATTTTTCACCACCTCCAAGAATTAGGTGGGGTTTTGTATTATCATTACATGGCCAGTTAATCCAGAACTGAATTGGACGGTAAGTCTTACCACCTTCTGTTAAATTTTTCTTTAAGTTCGTTAAGAATGTTTGGTCAACAGCCCCCCAGACCTTTCCACCAGTAAGAGTTAAATGGACATTTTCAGGAAGATGTTCATTCAAGGTTCGAAGTTCAGCTTCAGTTCCTTGCCCCATGTACCAGGCAGGAACAAAAATCATATCTTTACGGAGACCACTGTATGCTGTTTGTTTTTCAGTCAACCAATTTGTGATATCCTTCATCAAGCGAACATAACTATGGTAACCACCAACTGGGCTTGGTGCATCATCTGCAAGCACACCAAATTCACGCACTCCCACGTCCAACAACTGAGTAAACTTAGCCTTTATGGTTGCAAGATCAGCCTGGTAATGCGCTTCATTGCCAAAGCGGATACGATTGTTCATAAATGGATGGATGGTCCAAACATAACGTGTTTTCGTTTGATTACCGACACGTGCAAGTTCTCGGATTTCAGCCAGTTTTTCTTCTGGGTAAAGTTCACGCCATTTCTTATTGTGGTATGGATCATCTTTTGGTGCGAAATAGTATTGAGTTAACTTCAATTCACTTCCATAACGCATCAATTCTTTACGATTTTCATTAGACCATGGATTTCCATAGTAACCTTCGATAAACCCACGGTTCTTGATTTCAGCGTAATCTTCCACTGTCACATTGCGAAGGACTGGCACTTGACTTTCCTTGAGCATATGTTTCAAGGTTGTCAAACCATAAAAGACCGCATCTGTGTCTTTTCCGACGATGGAGATAGAGTTGTCCTTGATGGTCAGAGCATAAGCATCAATTTTG
Source organism: bacterium (assembly GCA_905221335.1). Taxonomy (GTDB): domain Bacteria; phylum Bacillota; class Bacilli; order Lactobacillales; family Streptococcaceae; genus Streptococcus. Next base: position 70,851 of record CAJNCT010000007.1, on the reverse strand, counting down.
TCAAAGAGACCTGCGGAAACCTTGGACAAGTTTTGTTCCGCTTGTGAACCTTGTCCATGCACTCCAAGATAGATATTAGTTGCGCCAGAAACGGCCGTTTTACTAGTTTTGTAAGATACTTGATTGTCCTGCAAAACGCTCTTCAAGCGATTGCGAGTATAGATATCGAGTTGATCGCCCATTACCAGATTGACTTGCTTACGAAGGGCTGTGACACCTTCTCCATAAGTCACTTTTTGTGGAGTTGGAAAGACCTTGTACTCTTTTTTGAGATAGTCTGAGCTCTTGCTGGCAGCTTCAATACTGGCTTCGCTAGCTGGTTTGCTTGCCGTAAATTGATTGGCCAATTCAACTGTTCCATCACCTGTTTGCTCTACTTTTGGAGTTTCAGGTGTAATTGGTTGACTAGGTTTAGCGATTTCTTTATCATTTTGTCCTCCACTCATGGCTTCAGACGGCTTTGTTTCATTCTCTGGAATTCCAGGTGCTTCAGCTGGTTTAAGATTATTTGTCGAATCAGTAGAACCAATCGTTCCTGTAGTTTCTCCATTTCCAACTGTCGAGCTAGCTTCCTTCCCAGCATTTTCTTCTGCTTTCTTCAAAACTGCTGCAAGTTCATCAGGTAACTTTTCCAATGGCTGAGCTTGAGTTATAGTTCCCTCTTTATCTCCTACACTACCTGTTTCTGCTGCCTCTACTAAATTAACACCAAAGATACTGGCACCAATCATAATAGAAGCTACTCCAATAGCGAATTTACGAATACTGTAATGACAACGTTTATTGAAAAAATTTTTATCCATCTTTATCTTATCTCCTTTCATCCAAACGCGAAAGTAAACGATTCCATTTTTACTAGTAAAGACGGAGAGGCCTAATCAGTCCTCTCCATCTCTTCAACTCATTTATCAATGTGATTTTTTATCATCGACCAAGCTATACCAATAGGATAGCATTAGACGCACAAACTAATCCTCTTTTCGTTTTGCAGTTAACAGGGCTGCTGACAAGGCCAAGCTAACACCTGCCAAGAAAATGGCTGTTTCAGATTCTCCCTCACCTGTTTCTGGTAATCTATTTTGCTCTTCTTTTACTACTGAAACATTTGGTTTTATAGTCTGGTCATGAGCTAATAGCTCTACTGGATAATCTGGTTTTTCAAGAACAGGCGCTTCCTCATTTCCTACCGTGGCTAGAACACCATGATACTCTGGAAGTTTATGTTCTAGAGCCATTACAGCATTAACGCCACCCTTAAATTCAGGTTTCTCAACGCTTGGTGCCGCTTGATCTCCTACAGTAGCAAGAGTTCCTGTGTATTCTGGAACTTCGTTTACTGCTGCTTCTACAAAGTTAGCACCTCCTTTGAATTCTGGAACTTCGTTTACTGCTGCTTCTACAAAGTTAGCACCCCCTTTGAATTCTGGAACTTCATTGACTGCTGCTTCTACAAAGTTAGCACCTCCTTTGAATTCTGGAACTTCATTGACTGCTGCTTCTACAAAGTTAGCACCTCCTTTGAATTCTGGAACTTCATTGACTGCTGCTTCTACAAAGTTAGCACCTCCTTTGAATTCTGGAACTTCATTGACTGCTGCTTCTACAAAGTTAGCACCTCCTTTGAATTCTGGAACTTCATTGACTGCTGCTTCTACAAAGTTAGCACCTCCTTTGAATTCTGGAACTTCATTGACTGGAGCTGGCTCCTCGCCTTTACTACTTGAAATAGATGCTTTCACTCCTACTTCAACAATGCGATCCTGAGCCTTTCTTTCTTCAGAATGAACAAGACTTCTAGTAGTACCCAAAACTTGAATATAGTCAACTTTTTCTCCATCTTGTCCTTCAGAAACGATACGACGTTGACCTTGAGCAAGTTCAGGGTTTTCACGAATAACTTCTTTAAACGGAAGCGGAGTCTTTTCAATTTCCAAACTTGGAGTTTCTGCTACTAAGTTCTTAACGCCTTCTGTTGGTGTTGTTTGGAAGGTAGACTTAAAGTGTAAACGATATTCTTTCACCAGATTTCCATCTTTGGAAACAAGACGAACCAGTGTTGGAAGATTGGCATTTTCAGAATCCACAACTGTAACTACTCCATGTCCACTAGTTGTTGCAGTGACTTTTGGTTTTGAACCCATTGTTGTTAAAGTGTAATCTGTCACATTTGGATCAAAGTTTTCCAATGCTTTTCCGTCGATCGAAATAGTCGCTGATGGTGTTTCCACTTCTGATCCCTTGCCTGCAGAGTAGGCTGTAAATTCTACAAGTGCAAGACCATTGGTGGTAGCCTTACGAGTCATGCGCGCACGAATAGCTGTCGTTTGAACCGGTTCAAAGTTAAACTCGATTGGTTTACCAGCTACTAATTCTCCAGAAGCTTTGTAAGAAATTGGTGCCCAATTTTCTGCCTTGTTAAATGGATGATCGGCATTTTCTTCGTAACGAGAAATCGTACTTGGTTCTGTAAAAGCAGGACCAATATATCTTTCTAGAACCATTTTCTCTGGAGCATCTGTGCCACTATCTTTAAAGAACTGAATGGCTACTTTCCCAATAGATTGAGAAGCAATTTTTCCATCCTTCTTAAAGAGTAATCCAACAGAAGTTTCTTGATTTTTCGGAGTACGAGACCAGTTTGTCCAACGTCCATCTTCATTGTATTTTCCATCATTGATATAGAAAATTCGATCATGTGAAGCTGCTTGAGTATCGTTCGTTGTCGAAGCAAAGGCTTTAGAATCAGTTTCATTGTTGCTTGGATTTTCTGAAATGACTTGATTGCCTTTAGAAACAACTGTCACCTGCATTTTAGTCGTTAGATTTGTACCAATGACATGACCGGTAACTTCAAATGTTCCCTCATGCTCTGTCGCATGTTCAGGAATAGCATCCCACTTCACTGCAAGTTTATCTGCAGTCCAATTAGTTGAAGTTGGATAATAAACACTTACTTCTGAAGGAAGTTGAAGATTGTCTCCAACATTCAAGATTTTAGCACTGTTTTCTGCAGCAAGAGGTTGACTAGTTTCTCTCTCATCATTGCGGAAAATTCGATATTCTTTCAACACCGTACCATCTTCTGCTTTCAAGATGAGACGTGTTGCACCTTTTGGACTTGTTGCAGGAACAACTGTTACCAAACCATTATTGCTAGCTGTTGCTGTGATTTCTTTGCTAGATTGAGGAATATAGTAATCTGTCTTAGATGGATTAAAATGTTCAAGATCCTTGCCATCTACCTTGATAGAAATCTCTGAACTTGTTTCACTTAAGACCTTGTTTCCAAGCACAGTTAGCTCTGTCAGACCAACACCTGATGTTCCATCTGCTTTCTTCATACGAATACGAACAGCGTAGGTTTCGACCTTGTCAAATGTGAAGTGATTGGTTTGAGTTGCAGACAGCTGACTTGGAGCATGTAAGTTTTCAACTGCTTTCCAATTGTCTGGATTATTAAATGGATGATTGCTATCTCGTTGCGCATGACTGACATCACTTGGTAAATCTGGAATTTCTTTACCTACATAATATTCAACTACATATTCTTTTGGAAGGCCAATTGCTCCATCAGTATAGAAATCAACCGACAAATTGTTGACAAAACGCTTCGTCAAGTCTCCTGAATTACCAAATAAGATAGAAGCCCAGTCATTATCAGTATTTGTTCTCCAAGTAGTCCATCTATTTTTAGCATCTGATGGCGTTCTTGATACAGTCAAATCGTTCAAGGTGTTGGCTGTGTCATCTCCTCCTGTATTGGATACAATGGCAGCTGGTAATTGTGAACCTGTCCATTGTTTAGAGATATTATTTCCAGCAACCACTTGACTAGACACTCGAACATGAGCTTTAGTTGTCAGATTGCTACCTACTAAACGACCATTGATTTCATAGACCCCTTCAGTTTGACTAAAGTTGGCTGGAACCTGATCCCAAACAACATCTTTGTAGATAGTTGTTCCGTTAGAATGGTAAGCCCGGACATTAGCTGGCAATTGAACCGTCTCACCCTTAGGTACTGTGAGACTGATTTCCTCTGCAACTTGCAATCCTTCAACCGTTACAGTCGCTTGAGCTTCAATATCTGTGCCTTCCACATGTCCTTTAAGCGTAAAGCTATGATAGTGCCCCAACTCTTTTTCATCTACCTTATCCCAAGCTACAGATACTTTGCGTGGCAAGCCCTTATCAAATTCTGCTCCAACTTCTTTAGGTAGATTCGGTTGCTGATTGATATCTGTAGAAACAGACACAGGATGAAGTTTCACAATCTTCTTGCTGACTTTATTTTCTTTAATCACCACTTCAGTGGTTACAGATTCTGTTTTCTCTGTTTGATTATCGATTCGAGGTGTCAAAGTCACTCTTCCCTTAGTATAGAGCAATAGATTCTGACCATTCACCTCAAGATGTCCCCCATCAGATGATTTAGCTTCTAAGTGAATATCTGAAGCCGAAAACTCTGTTTGTGAACCATCCTCATAACGACCAATGACGTGATAAGTTAATACTTGATCTTCAGTGGCAGTTTCTTTTCCTTCTACAACCACTTCCAAACGTTTCAAAGCAGGAGCTTCCTTCACAAACTGAATTAAGTAAGTTTGAACCAAGTCACCCTTTTGGTCACTCAAGAAGACAGAAGCCTGATAACCATTATCAGCAGAAGCTTGCTGAACAGTTACTTGATATCCGGTAGTCTGAGCTCCAACACTTGGAATAGTTGCAGTGTAAGGAAGGGATACACGGTAATAGGTCTTGCCAGACTCAAAATTCTCAAGAGCTTTATCCCCAGCAGTAAGTCCTGTAATGCTACTTGTTGTTTCCTTACTACTTGCGATAAAGGTTGCAGTCACTTCACGGTCGTCATCTACCAATTTACCAGTAGCCTCCGTACGTCCACCTTCCTTGTTCAAAGCAGCAGGGTCTTTCAAGGTCCAAGAAACAACATCAGTATCAATCAAGCTACCATCTGTCAGAACAGCTGTGACCGTTTTATCCAAATCAGCCGCATTCGTTCCAACTGGGACTGTAGCAACTTTTGGTAACCATCTATCTAAAGCAATCACTTTAACAAGTGCCTCAGCTTTAGTTTCCAAACCTTCTACACGTCCAGATACTTTTTTCTCACCTGCGCTTGTAAGCAAGTCAGATGGCATTTCCCAAGTTACAGTCTTTTCCTCAACACTACCGTCACTATAAATAGCTGTTACTGTTTGAGGTAATTCAGGATTTGTCGTCACATCAGTTGTTGCTTTTACAGGAGCAAAGGCTACAAAGTGACGATTTTCTTTCTTACCAGACACCGTTGCGACCGTTGCGCTATCAGATGTCAAACCAGCAGAATCTGCATAAAGAGTAAATTTACCTTCTTTTTCTGTTGATTTTACAATGACAACCCCTTTACCATTGAAAGCACGTCTTTGCCATGTTCCATCTGCTTGAGCTTTGTAGCGTTCACGACTAGCTTGTTCTCCATTATCCACACCAACGATTTGTCCCTGACCATGAAGATTGAAATGAACAAGATTGTTAGCTGTAGGAACCACATTACCATCGCCATCAACAATTTCATAATGGATGTAGGATAGGTCCTTTCCATCTGCAGTGATAACATGCTCTTCTTTAGTCAGACGAACTCTTGCTGGCTCCCCAGCAGTTGTCACACTATCACGCGCAATTTCGTTGCCATTTTCATCTCGAGCAATCGCAGTCAGTGTGCCTGGTTGGTATTTCACAAGCCACTCAAGATACAATTCACTTGGTTTAGCTCCCTCATGATATGGACGTCCATCTTCTGTCCTTTTCTTAGTAAATTCCTTTTTACCAAGCGACTCTCCATTTAAGAACAATTCGACGCTTGCAGCATTTGAGAAGGTACGAACCGGAACCTTTCCATCAATCAGCATCTTGCGATCCTTAAGGGTCTCTTCAGTCCAGTTCCAATGTGGTAAAATGCGAACAGTTGGCTTTTCTTTAGCACTATACCATTCACTACGGTAAAGGTAGAAATCATTCTTTGGTAAACCAGCTGTATCAATAATACCAAAGTAAGAGCTCTTGACAGGTGTACTATCTTGGTTATGCCATGGAGTCGGTTCTCCAATATAGTCAATTCCTGTCCAGATAAATTGTCCAGCATAGCCAGCACGATCACGGTCAAAAGTCCATGATTCAGTAGCTGTTCTTCCCCATCCAACACGGTCATTACCATAGTCAGATTGTTCATAGTGACGATTTGGACGATTGTCATGTCCAAGGATTTGAGCAGGGTTATAATAAGAATCACGCGTCCTAGTAGCTGAAGAAGTTTCAGAACCATAAATGAGCCAGTCTGGATGCGCTCTACGAACAGCATCATAATTACGTTCACCATAGTTCATACCGACAGCATCCATAATTTCTGCGAGTTTCAAGAAATCACCTGTCGCCGCACGACTAAATTTGTTTTCCCCCATGGTTACATAACGTTCAGTATCAATCGCTTTGATAACTGCCTTCAAGCGTTTAGCAGTTTCGATAGAACGAGGACTACCATTTGCCTCCTCTACCTCATTTCCAAGAGACCACATGACGATAGAGGGATTGTTCTTATCACGTTCTACCATTGTTCTGAGATCAAAATCAGACCACTTCTCACCCTTCTTAGCCTCCGGATGAGTTGCATCTTGATCAAAGAACCGTCCATAGTCGTAAGTCTTCTTGCCACCATACCAAGTATCAAAAGCTTCCTCTTGAACCAAAAGACCTAAACTAGCTGCAGCATCAAGCAACTGAGGACTCGCTGGATTGTGGGTTGTTCGAATAGAGTTAACCCCCATATCTTTCAAGAGTTTTAATTTACGATAGGTAGCCTTATAATTCTCTTCTGCCCCCAAGGCTCCATTGTCATGGTGAATACTTACTCCGTGGAATTTCATGCGTTCACCATTCAGAGAGAAACCTTCCTTAGCAGTCCAATTGAAATAACGGTAACCAAATGTATCTTCTGTTACATCAACTAGTTGACCTTCTTTATAAACCTTTGTTTTCAACACATACAGTTGAGGATGATAACTTTTTGTCGTCCAAAGAGTTGGTTTATTAACTAGGATTGTTTGTCTGAAATCTGCAGTTTCATTTTCTGCTAAATTCTTCGTTTCAGAGCGGACTAATTCTGAAACAACCTTACCTTCCTTAGTAAAAATTTGTTGTTCCACAAAGACTTTAGCAGCCTTCTTATCCGTATTTTTAATCTTACTTTGAACCTGTGTTTCAACATTCCCTTCTTTTTGCTCAGCAAGTTTTGGAGTAGTGATATGATTACCATTTTCGGCAACATGGACTTTATCACGATAACTAAGGGTTACATCACGATAAATCCCACTTCCTGAATACCAACGACTACTTGGTTGCTTATTGGTCACTTGAACAGTAATTGAATTTTCACTACCATCCTTGTTTAAAAATTCTGTGATATCATATGAAAAATGATTATAGCCACTTGGATAATGTCCGACAAATTTACCATTTACATAGACCTTTGAATCCATGTAAACCCCATCAAAATTGATACGAACATCCTTATTCTTGTCTGCTTCGTCTAATGTGAAAGTCTTACGATACCAAGCTGTTCCACCATTTAACTGCCCACCTTCATTACGAGCGGGAGACTTGTGATCAAAGTCAAAATAAATACTCCAATCATGAGGAAGATTCAATTTAGACCAATCATGAACATCCACATCTTTTTTTGAAAAATCTCCTTGGGCATTTAGTTTAAAATACCAATCTTTATTAAAATCTTGTTTTCGTTCCGATAATAGCTGTTTTTCCTTTTCAACTTCGGCTTTGTTTGACTCTCTAGACAGCACTTGCGATTTTTCAGAAGAAGGTTTAATCTCTGTGTCTGCTTTCACTTGGTCCTTTTCAGAAGTTTTTTTAGAATCCTCTTTCACTTCTGTTCCAGCTGTTACTGCAGATTCAACAGGCTTTGGATTTGCCTCTTCAGATTTCTGTTTGTTATCAGCCTTGTTTCCTTCTTCTACTTTATTTGGAGTTTCCCCTTTAGGACTAACCAATTCACGACTACTCTCGTTAGTAGGTGTAGTAGGTTCTGTATCCTTAGTCACTTTGTCTTCTGCCGATTCAGCTTTTGGTTTTACAAACTCACGCCCACCATTCTCATCAGCCTTTGCAATAGCAGCTGCCACATCATCGGGAAGCTTATCTAAAGGTTGAGCTTGATGAACAGTTGTTTCTTCTGTTTTAGCATTGGATGAAGCCACCTCCTCAGCTTGTACAGCAGAAATACCAAATATACTAGCCCCAATCATTACAGATGCCGCACCTATTGCAAATTTACGAATGCTATAATGACAACGTTTATCAAAAAGTCTTTTGTTCATTAAAATCCTCATTTCTTTTTCTTGATACAAAGTAAGCGTTTACTTTATTTTAAAAAATAACCTCCTTCTGAATACACAAACAAGTACCAAGTTTTATAATATATTTTATATATTAAATATATCAAAACGCACCTTAAATTGCAATTATTTTCCATTAATTTAACCCAATAAAATGATATATAAGAAGGGGTCATTTAAAAGGAATAGTTGCAATGAAAATAGCTTTCGATTCTAGATTCTTTCTACTACAAATTGAATTCCATTAATATCTTTTTCAAACTTCAAATTTATAGTTTATAGACTGCATTACTCTACATAAAAAGAAGGCGAACCTTGTTCTACCTCCTTCTACACTATTTTCCCTTAAATTCCGCAAAAGTCTGTAAGATTTTGGCTGCTACTGCTGGAGAAGGAGCTCCTTTTAGCTCTAACGTTTCATCTGCATATGGAGTAAGGCCAGCAAAGTCTCCTATCTGAACTGAATAAAGAGATGTCTTAAACAGTTCAATATCGTTTTGATCATTTCCAAAGGCGATGAAGTTTTCCCCACATAACGTTTCAACTGTTGTAGCCTTGTGAGTATCTAAGGGGTTGACATAAAGACACTTTTCATGCGCATGATAAGACAGATGAGCCTGCCCCAGTCTTTCTAACTGACCAAGCAGATCATCAAGCAAATCCTCGTGGTCGCCCATATAAACGACTATCTTAATCGGAGTCCCTAAGTCCTCGAGTTTCTGATGACGAGCTACCTTTAGGGGGTCCACACTGGAGAAAAATGGAATCTTCTCCACAATCTGACCACTATAGTCAAAGCAATCATCTACAAAGAAAGGGAGATTATAAGTCTGGCAATAATCCACTAGCGCCTGATAAACTTTAGCATCGAGATTCCTTTCGAAGATAGCCTTCCCCAGATGATAGGCTACGCCTCCATTCAACCCTATGACCAAGCGCTGACTGAGTTCGGAACCTAATAAACCCAAACAATCCCGATAAGAGCGAGCTGATGCAAACACAAGCTCATGACCATAATCTTCAGCCTTTAAAAGAACCTGCTGAATCTCCTCGTCTATGGTCATGTAGTCAAAAGATAGCGTTCCATCCAGGTCAAATACGAATTTCATTTTCCTAGTCCTTGTTTAGTGTTCGAAGCGCTGACTGATAGGTTTGCTCCATTAGCATGGTAATCGTCATAGGACCAACTCCACCAGGTACAGGTGTGATGTGACTAGCCAGTGGTGCAACAGCATCATAATCAACATCTCCACAAAGCTTGCCATTTTCATCTCGGTTCATCCCAACGTCAATGACAACCGCTCCTGGTTTGACAAAGTCAGCAGTCACAAACTTAGCGCGACCGATTGCAACGACAAGAATATCTGCCTTAGCAGCAACCTTAGCAAGATGATGGGTGCGTGAGTGTGTCAAGGTCACTGTTGCATTTTTAGCCAAAAGAAGCTGAGCCATCGGTTTTCCAACAATATTTGAGCGACCGATAACAACCGCATTTTTACCCTCTAGCTCAATCCCATATTCATGAAACATTTCCATAATTCCTGCAGGTGTCGAAGGAATCATAACTGGATGACCAGACCAGAGGCGACCCATGTTTAGGGGATGGAAACCATCCACGTCTTTTTCGGGGTCAATGGCGAATAAAACTGCCTCTTCATCAATATGTTTTGGCAAAGGCAACTGGACCAGAATCCCATGCCAAGCTGGATCTTGATTGTATTTGGCAATCAAGTCCAACAATTCCGCTTGGGTAATGGTCTCTGGAACTCGCACAACTTCACTACGGAAGCCAGCAGCAAGAGCTGACCGTTCCTTGTTGCGAACGTAGACTTGACTGGCAGGATTGTCCCCAACCAAAATCACCACCAAGCCTGGAACTAGACCTGTTTCTTCTTTTAGTTTAGCAGTCTTTTCAGCCAACTGTCCTTGTAACTTAGCTGCAAGAGCCTTCCCATCAATAATCTGTGCCATATTTCTTCTCTTTTCTATCAAATATCCTCTATTATATCAAAAAATAACTCGCCATTCTAACACTTCTTGACTAATAGACCTTATAGTTTGAAACTATAAGAAAAAGCTCTTATCGAGCTTTTAGTGCCTATTTATCTTAGGCAAGTCTATCATGCTTTCTTTTTGACCTTGGGAGCAGGCAAAACTTTGTACATATCCTTGATTAGTCTCGCTAGAAATAACTTGTCTTCAAGATCTTCTATTAAAATCATCTCCTTAGCTCCTTCATAAGGACGTTCAAGCCTAGTCTGTCCCAGTTGATCCAAAACCACCTTCACAGGCTTCAGTAACAAACGATTATCATAGATTCCCCCAATAATCTTCCCACGATAATAAAGGATATACTCTCCCATCATTGGACGATAACTCATCTCCTCTAACTCCGATAGCTGATCGAGAATAAAGGATAAACATTCTTTACTTGAAGCCATGATTTCTACTCCATTTCTTCTAAAAATGAGGTCTTACAAAACCTTACTCAAAAAATCCTTGGTCCGTTGTTCTTGGGTTTGGTCAAAAATCTCCTCTGGCCTTCCATCTTCGACAACAACTCCATCCGCCATAAAGATGACACGGTCTGCCACCTCACGCGCAAAGCCCATTTCATGCGTCACAATCACCATGGTCATCCCCGACTTAGCAAGGTCTTGCATAACAGCTAGAACTTCCCCAACCATCTCAGGGTCTAGGGCTGAAGTTGGTTCATCAAAGAGCAAAACATCTGGTTCCATAGCAAGTCCACGTGCAATGGCAATCCGTTGTTGCTGGCCACCTGACAAACTCTGTGGATAGGCCGTCGCCTTATCTGGCAAGCCAACTTTTTCTAACAGTTCCTGTGCTCTTTTCTCCGCTACTTCCTTGCTTTCTCCTTTGGTTTTTATTGGTGACAAGGTTATATTTTCCATCACCGTCATATTGGGAAAGAGGTTGAATTGTTGGAATACCATGCCCATCTTTTCACGCATAGTAAAAAGGTCATTTTTCTTATCAGTGATATCAACTCCTTCAAAGATAACCTTACCTTTACTTGCTTCTTCAAGGAGATTCATCGAACGAAGAAGGGTTGACTTCCCGCTCCCTGACGGACCGATAATTACCACGACTTCTCCTCGTTTAATCTCAAGGTTGATGCCTTTTAAAACTTCATTTTTCCCAAAAGACTTTTGTAATTCTTCAATTTTAATCAAGGTTTCTGTCATTATTTCTTGTCTCCTTGTCCAATATGTTTTTCAAATGCTTTCAACGCCACTGTCAAAACAGAAGTCATAATCAAGTAATAAAAGGCTGCAAATAAGAGAGGCGTTAAAGGTAGATAGGTTGTCGTTGCTACCGTCGTAGCTCCATTCCACAGCTCCATCACCCCAATCGCAGACAAGAGGGAACTATCCTTGATAATGGTGATAAATTCATTTCCTAGAGCTGGAAGAATATTTTTGATAGCTTGTGGCAAAATGACATAACGCATGGCATTTTTCGGACGAATACCTAGAGAATATGCGGCCTCTAACTGCCCTTTAGGAACGGCATTGATCCCCGCACGAACAGTTTCTGAAACGTAAGCACCACTGTTCATAGAAATAATCAGAATACCAGGAATCAAACGAGAAAGATCAACTCCTAAAATTCCCACTTGAATAGTCGGAGCATTGATATGCATAAGAGCAAAGGCAATCATAATCTGAACCATCATCGGAGTTCCACGGAAGATCCAAACATACACATTGGCAAACCAAACGAGCGGTTTAAAGCGTGAACGTTGGGCAAAGGCCAGTAACACACCTATAATGGTCCCTAAGCAGACAACAAGGATGGAAATCAATACGGTAATCAGAGCACCATAGTTAAAATATGGTAAATACTTTGGTAAAAAAGAAAAATTCATATAAACTCAGCTTTCTAAACATTAGATTGTATTATTATAACATATCTTGAATTAAAATTCAATATTTTTTCACTGATTTTCACCAATAATTTTATGCAAAAGAGAAATAGCGAGAAATCTTAGTTTTTTCTAGTCAAGTCCCCGTGGTTTATGGTAAAATAGTAACGATAAGAAATGGAGGAGAATCATAATGGAATCACATTTGGTTAGAATCATTAACCGCCTAGAAGCAATGACAAAAGATGGTGGAAATCTAAAACGTAATTTTGAACGTGAAGGTGTTGTTGTCGCAGAAGTTGCTTACAGCCACGACGAAGAAAACGGATCACTCTTCACCCTTCGCGATGTAGAGGCTCGTGAAACTTATACCTTTGATAGCATTGACTTGATTGCAATGGAGATCTACGAACTCCTTTACTAATAAAAAAGCAGCAGGGAAAACCTGACTGATGAACGAGAATCCTTTTTGTCCCTGCAAATGGGATTTTTTCTTACCCTCATAAGCAAAGATTTTCTTATAGAACTTCTCTCGAAATCTCCCTAGCTCAATCTTTTTACTTGCTTTACACCTTAATCATGCTATAATGAGAGTATAAAACTTTGACTATTTTTGACCTTTTTCTTAGGCCAAGAATAAGAATGAAATGAGGTAGATGTATGCTCTGTCAAAACTGTAAAATAAACGACTCAACAATTCATCTGTATACCAATATCAATGGACAGCAAAAACAAATTGATCTCTGTCAAAATTGCTATAAAATTATCAAAACGGACCCAAACAATACCCTCTTTAAAGGAATGACTGACCTAAACAATCGTGACTTTGATCCTTTCGGAGACTTTTTCAATGATTTGAACAATTTCAGACCTTCTTCTAATAACATCCCTCCCACTCAATCAGGTGATGGTCACGGTGGAAATGGGGGTTATGGACCTCAAAACCGCGGCCCACTTCAAACACCTCCTAGCCAAGAAAGAGGGCTCCTAGAGGAATATGGTATCAACATTACTGAGATTGCTCGTAGAGGGGATATTGACCCTGTTATCGGTCGAGATGAGGAGATTATCCGTGTTATCGAAATCCTCAACCGAAGAACCAAGAACAATCCTGTCCTAATCGGAGAACCAGGTGTTGGTAAAACAGCCGTTGTTGAAGGACTGGCTCAAAAAATTGTCGATGGCGATGTTCCCCATAAACTCCAAGGCAAGCAAGTTATCCGTTTGGATGTGGTCAGTCTAGTTCAAGGAACGGGTATCCGAGGCCAATTTGAAGAACGTATGCAAAAGCTCATGGAAGAAATTCGCAAACGCGAGGACATCATCCTCTTTATCGATGAAATCCATGAAATTGTCGGTGCAGGATCTGCTGGCGATGGCAATATGGATGCAGGAAATATCCTCAAACCTGCCCTTGCCCGTGGTGAATTGCAACTGGTCGGTGCCACTACTCTCAATGAATACCGTATCATTGAAAAAGATGCTGCTCTAGAGCGCCGTATGCAGCCTGTCAAGGTAGATGAACCAACTGTCGAAGAAACCATTACCATCCTCAAAGGGATTCAAAAGAAATACGAAGACTACCATCACGTCAAGTACACAGACGCTGCTATTGAAGCTGCTGCAAATCTTTCCAACCGCTACATCCAAGACCGCTTCTTGCCAGACAAGGCTATTGACCTGTTGGATGAAGCTGGTTCAAAGATGAATCTGACACTGAACTTTGTTGATCCTAAAGTGATTGATCAGCGTTTAATTGAAGCTGAAAATCTCAAGGCGCAAGCTACACGAGAGGAAGATTTTGAAAAGGCTGCTTATTTCCGCGATCAGATTGCCAAGTACAAGGAAATGCAGAAAAACAAGGCGACTGACCAAGATACTCCAATCATCAGCGAGAAAACCATTGAACATATCATTGAGCAGAAAACCAATATTCCTGTTGGAGAACTCAAAGAAAAAGAACAGTCTCAGCTTATCCATCTAGCAGACGACCTCAAGGCCCATGTTATAGGTCAAGATGAAGCTGTCGATAAGATTGCCAAGGCCATCCGTCGTAATCGTGTTGGACTTGGAACTCCTAACCGGCCAATCGGAAGCTTCCTCTTTGTCGGACCAACTGGTGTCGGTAAAACAGAACTTTCCAAACAACTAGCCATTGAGCTCTTTGGTTCTGCTGACAGTATGATTCGCTTTGATATGAGTGAATACATGGAAAAACACAGTGTGGCTAAATTAGTCGGAGCCCCTCCAGGCTATGTAGGCTACGATGAAGCTGGTCAGTTAACGGAAAAAGTTCGTCGCAATCCTTACTCTCTCATCCTTCTCGATGAAGTAGAGAAAGCCCACCCAGATGTGATGCACATGTTCCTTCAAGTCTTGGACGATGGTCGTTTGACAGATGGGCAAGGACGAACAGTTAGCTTTAAGGATGCTATCATTATCATGACCTCAAATGCGGGTACTGGTAAGGCCGAAGCCAGCGTTGGTTTTGGGGCGGCTCGTGAAGGACGTACCAACTCTGTTCTCGGTGAACTTGGCAACTTCTTTAGTCCTGAGTTTATGAACCGTTTTGACGGCATCATCGAATTTAAACCTCTCAGCAAGGACAACCTTCTCCAAATCGTCGAACTCATGCTGGCAGATGTCAACAAACGCCTCTCTAGCAACAACATCCATCTCGATGTGACAGACAAGGTCAAGGAAAAGTTGGTTGACCTAGGATATGATCCAAAAATGGGAGCACGGCCACTCCGCCGTACTATTCAAGACTATATCGAGGATGCCATCACTGACTTCTACCTTGAAAATCCAAGTGAAAAAGACCTCAAGGCAGTTATGACAAGCAATGGCAAGATTCAAATTAAATCTGCCAAAAAAACTGAAAAAATAGAAGAGATTGCTTCTGAAAAAGAAGAATAAAACAATCTAACAGGTGCAGGAAGTCCATCAATTTCTGCACCTTTTTTTACTAAAATAACTGTTTATTCTTGACAGCTTGCCCCTCGTCCATTATGATAATAATAAAGATACTAAAGAATGAGGAAAGTTCTATGGCAAACCCAACTTTTGGAGAAAAAAAAGAAAATGTGACCTACCTGCCCCGCTACGGCGTTTACGTAGTTATTCCTGATCCAGAAAAAAAACAAATTGTCTTAGTTCAAGCTCCCAATGGTGCTTGGTTCTTGCCAGGCGGAGAGATTGAAGCAGGCGAAGACCATCAAGAAGCACTGAAGAGAGAACTAATCGAAGAACTTGGCTTTACAGCTGAAATCGGAACCTATTACGGACAAGCTGATGAGTATTTTTACTCTCGCCACCGTGATACCTACTACTACAATCCAGCTTATCTCTATGAAGCCACTTCTTTCCAAGAAGTACAAAAACCATTAGAAGATTTTAATCATATTGCTTGGTTTCCTATTGACGAAGCAATAGAAAAACTCAAACGTGGTAGCCACAAATGGGGAATTAAATCCTGGAAAATCCAGCATGGAATTGACTAAAATACACGATTTTATCCAAAAAGTGCTATAATAGAGTTAGAAAACTGGAGGAACTATTATGAAGCTTATCAACACGACTAATTCACACTCGCAACTTGTTAAAAGCCAATTAGAAAGTACTGACGCAACTCTTGTTGAGGTCTATTCTGCTGGAAACACAGATGTGATTTTCACACAAGCTCCGCTTCACTATGAAATCCTCATTTCCAACAAACACCGCGCTATTCGTGAACCAGAAATCGAAACCATTCAAGATTTCTTCATGAAACGCAAGATTGATAAACAAAAAATCGATGAAGCTAATATCAAGACGCTTTATTCAGATAAATTGATTGAAATTTCTATTCCTACAAAATAAGAAAGCCAGCTCTAAGCTGGTTTTCTTTTACAAAAAAGCTTGGTAATGTTACCAAGCTTTTTCATTTTATTTCACAGCTTCTTTCAAAGCATCTACCTTATCCAAACGTTCCCATGGAAGGTCAATATCTGTACGTCCCATGTGTCCATAAGCCGCTGTTTGACGGTAAATTGGACGTTTGAGGTCTAGCATTTGGATAATTCCTGCAGGGCGAAGGTCAAAGATTTGACGCGCTGCTTTTTCAAGCTTGCTTTCAGCTACTGTTCCTGTACCGAAAGTATCGATACGAACAGAAACAGGTTGCGCCACACCGATTGCATAGGCCAATTGCACTTCTGCTTTCTTAGCCAAACCTGCTGCAACGATATTTTTTGCAATGTAGCGAGCTGCATAAGAAGCAGAACGGTCCACCTTAGTTGCATCCTTACCAGAGAAGGCACCACCACCATGACGAGAGTAGCCACCATAGGTATCCACGATAATCTTACGGCCAGTCAAACCTGAGTCTCCTTGAGGTCCACCGATTACGAAACGACCAGTCGGATTGATGAAGAATTTTGTCTGTTCATCCAAGTAAGAGGCTGGAATAACCTCTTTGACAACCTTGTTAATCACATCTTCATGGATTTGTTCATTGCTAACTTCTGGATCGTGCTGAGTTGAAATAACGACTGTGTCCACACGTACTGGACGGTCATTTTCATCATACTCAACTGTAACTTGTGATTTTGCATCTGGGCGAAGATAGCTGATTTCACCAGACTTACGAAGTTCTGCTAAACGACGAACCAACTTGTGGCTAAGTGAGATTGGTAAAGGCATGAGTTCTTCTGTCTCATCTACTGCAAACCCAAACATAAGACCTTGGTCTCCAGCACCAATCAAGTCCAGTGGATCTTGATCTGCATTTCCACGAACTTCCAAGGCTTCGTTGACACCTTGGGCGATATCTGGTGACTGCTCAACAAGTGACGGATGAACTCCCACCGTCTCAGCAGAAAAACCATACTCTGTATTGGTGTAACCAATCTCTGCAATGGTATCACGAACCACACGGTTAATATCCACATAGGCATTTGTAGAAATTTCACCAAAAACGTGGACAGAACCAGTGTAGACAGCTGTCTCAGCAGCAACGTGCGCTTCTGGATCCTCTGCTAAAATAGCATCCAAAATCGCATCTGAAATTTGGTCTGCAATCTTATCCGGATGCCCCTCAGATACAGATTCAGACGTGAATAATTTACGTTCTGACATAAAAATGTCCCCCCTTAAAAAATATTGTTATAGAGTTACAAAGTACTGATAGGTATTTCTATAGTCTAAGAGTTACGACACGAAAGAAATAAAAACGATGTTTTTTTATTTCTGAAGCTAGTAAGGCGCATAGGGTGACCGCATTATAGCGGCAACCGTAGAAGGACGAGTGACTTTGGAGCCGTCATTCTTTGCGAGTTACGACGCAAAAGAAATAAAAACGATACTTTTTTATTTCTGAAGCTAGTAAGGCGCATAGGGTGAACGCTTTATAGCGGCAACCGTAGAATGATGAGTGACTTTGGAGCCGTCATTCTCTGCGAGATACGAAGCGAAAGAAATAAAAACGATGTTTTTTTATTTCTGAAGCTAGTAAGGCGCATAGGGTGACCGCATTATAGCGGCAACCGTAGAAGGACGAGTGACTTTGGAGCCGTCATTCTCTGCGAGTTACGAAGCGAAAGAAATAAAACGATACTTTTTTATTTCTGAAGCTAGTAAGGCGCATAGGGTGATCGCATTATAGCGGCAACCGTAGAAGGACGAGTGACTTTGGAGCCGTCATTCTTTGCGAGTTACAAAGTACTGATAGAAATTTCTACCATCTTATCGGGACTATATAACCTTATCATTATACCACTTTTTACTCATTTTTGCATTCTTTTCGATAATTTATAAAATGAAGTTACAAAAAGGAGCCATTCAGCTCCAATTTTGTTCTTAAAATGTTTGGCGTTTTGCTTTACGCTCTGCACGGCCACGTGCGCGATTTTCAGCACGCTTGGTTTTGCGACGTTTTTCATCCACCGCCCATTGAATCTTCTTCTTATAGCCTGGTTTGACTTTTTTCTTTTTCTTTTTGACCAAGCCAATCATTTCGATATCAAGCTTATCCTGCTTCTTTTCACGATTAGCACGACGATCACGGTCATAGGTATCTTGAAACTCTCCGTCTTTGACCATCTTAGGAGTAAACTTGATCCCTAATTTCTCCAACTCACGGATATCCGAGTCATCACTAGGCTGGTAAAGGGTAATCGCTGTACCAGGCAGTCCGTTGCGTCCAGTACGTCCAACACGGTGAACAAAGAAAGACAAGTCTTGCGGAATGGCATCATTGATAACATGGCTGACCCCTTCAATGTCAATTCCACGCGCTGCCAAGTCTGTTGCAACAATGTACTCAAAATCCAGATTTTTCACCTGATTCATGATCCGTTTGCGTTCACGAGGGGCAATATCTCCATGAATCTTTGCTACCTTCAATCCTTTGGCAGTCAAGTAGGCATGCAATTCATCAGCACGCGTTTTTGTGTTAACAAAGATCATTGCCAAATAAGGTTGCATCAACTGAGTCAGTTGGTAAATCTGAGCATTCTTATCGCGGCCCTTAGTTGAAATCAACCAGTTATCAATCGTATCTGAGATGACTGTCTTGGTCTTGATTTTCTCCATAACAGGATTTGACAAGTATTTTTTCAAGAACGGTTGCAACTTTTGTGGAATGGTCGCCGAAAAAACCATGAATTGCAAGTCCTTAGGAAGACTTCCTGCAATCTTATCAACAGTTTCCAAGAATCCCATATCCAAGGTCATATCGGCTTCATCGACAACAAAGGTCTTTGCCTTGTGAATAGCTAAATCACCAGATTTGACCAAGTCATAGATACGACCTGGCGTTCCGATAACAATATGGGGTTGGCTGCTGGCAAGTTTTTCAATCTGACGCGCCTTATCCGTACCACCCACATAATTAACCACACGAACTTCGACATCTGAGTGAGCTGCAATCTGACGCGCTGCTTGGTAGATTTGAGTAGCTAACTCACGACTTGGAGCCGTAATGACCGCTTGCACACTATCACTAGTTTCATCCAATTGCTGGAAAATGGGTAGCAAAAAAGTGTGGGTCTTCCCTGAACCTGTTTTTGACTCGCCCACCAAGTCTCGACCTGCCAATACAATAGGAATCAACTTATCTTGAACCTCTGTCGGAGTTGTAAATTTCAACTCCTCCAAAGCCTTTTCTATATAGTTTTTAAACTGAAATTTCGTAAATAACATATTATCCTCGATTCTATTCTTCCAACCATTATAACATATTTTGTTCTTTTTCTGTAGCCACACTTATCTGACCGATCATAAAGCTCTCAACTTCTCCAAATACCAATCTTAGACTTGAGATCACACATTTGCTTTCTATCCAAAATGCAAAAAGAGAAGACCAAATTGGTCTTCTCTCAGCCTTCAGCTTGCGACTCAGATAGATTTGTCAAACAGTTGCTTAACAATCTTGTAAAAGTCGAAAGCTTCTAGATAAAATTAGTACTTAATCATCTTCACGCTTGCGACCAAGAAGCAACGCTGCTAGACCTGCAAGAAGAGAGCTAGTCATTAGACCAGTGAGTGAAAGTGGTGCAGTGCTACCTGTATTTGGCAATGTAGCTTGTTTTTCCTTTTCTCCTGCTGGACTTTGTGCTGGTGGATTCTCTTCAGGTTTTCTTGGTTGTTCTGGTTGATGTCTATTTGCCTGATTATTATCGGAACCCTGCTCTTCTCCTGGATTAACTGGTGGAACTGGATTTGGTTGAGGTGCTGGTTGTGGTTGTGGACTAGGATCTTGCTTAGCTTCAAAGACCCACTTACCGACGAAGGTTAGATTTGCCCCCTCTTCCACTTCTTGGTAACCTAAGAATGTCCATGTACCATTTGCAACAGCAACTTCTACAGGCATCGGTGCTTCTGGAACGAAAGCAATCGCTGCAGAAGAACTTGTAGTATATGTTCCACTTTGTGGAAGTAAGCTCAATACTTCTGCTGGCAAGTTGTTGTCTACGGTTGCACTTTCGAAGCGGTAAGTCACTTGATAGGTTTCAGTTACTGGTGCAGGCAAAACATTAACTGGTACAGACACCTCAGTAGAAGAACCATCTGGATAGTCAACTCGTACCTTACCTGTGTAAGTACCTGATTTTGTTGTGTCAATTTGACCTGCAGGTGTGATATCAACTACCTTAGTGCCAGCTGGAAGGCTTGACAAGTTCGTCACATTATCGGTCAAGTCAGGTGTTTGTCCAACCTTGATAGCTTCTTCCGTTACTTGAGGCGTATAAGTCTCAGCATTTGTCGGATTCGCCTTGAATTCCCACTTACCGACGAAGACTACATTAGCCTTGTTGACAACGGCACTAACTGCGTCGTAACCCTTGAAGGTCCATGTGCCGTCGTTCACTGCGTCGGTGTATGTAGTTTGAGATGGTTGCTGAGCGGAAACAGAGGCACCATTCACATAAGTTGCACTGTCACTTGGAGTCAAGGCTGCGATGGCTGCTGGAAGAGCCTTACCTGCTGTCTCACTCTCGAAGCGATAAGTAGCTTGATACTTGTTAGCTTCAAAGGACCATTTCCCTACAAACTCTACATTAGCCTTGTTGACTACAGCGCTAGCTGCGTCATAACCCTTGAAGGTCCAGGTACCGTCGTTCACTGCGTCGGTGTAAGTAGTTTGGGATGGTTGTTGAGCGGAAACAGAGGCACCATTCACATAAGTTGCACTGTCGCTTGGGGTCAATGCTGCGATGGCTGCTGGAAGAGTCTTACCTGCTGTCTCGCTCTCGAAGCGGTAAGTAGCTTGATACTTGTTAGCTTCAAAGGTCCATTTGCCTACAAACTCTACATTTGCCTTATTGACAACGGCGCTAGCTGCGTCATAACCCTTGAAGGTCCAGGTACCGTCGTTCACAGTATCTGTGTATGTGGTTTGAGATGGTTGTTGAGCGGAAACAGAGGCACCATTCTCATATCTTGCACTGTCGCTTGGAGTCAATGCGGCGATGGCTGCTGGAAGAGCCTGACCTGCTGTGGCACTCTCGAAGCGGTAAGTAGCTTGATACTTGTTAGCTTCAAAGGACCATTTCCCTACAAACTCTACTTTAGCCTTGTTGACAACGGCGCTAGTTGCATCGTATCCCTTGAAGGTCCAAGTGCCGTCATTCACTGCGTCGGTGTAAGTAGTTTGAGATGGTTGCTGAGCGGAAACAGAGGCACCATTCTCATATGTTGCACTGTCACTTGGAGTCAATGCTGCGATGGCTGCTGGAAGAGCCTTACCTGCTGTCTCACTCTCGAAGCGATAAGTAGCTTGGTACTTCTTAGCTTCAAAGACCCATTTTCCTACAAACTCTACATTTGCCTTGTTGACTACAGCGCTAGCTGCGTCATAACCCTTGAAGGTCCATGTGCCATCGTTCACAGTGTCTGTGTATGTGGTTTGGGATGGTTGTTGAGCGGAAACAGAGGCACCATTCACATATGTTGCACTGTCACTTGGAGTCAATGCTGCGATGGCTGCTGGAAGAGACTTACCTGCTGTCTCACTCTCGAAGCGGTAAGCTGCTTGGTACTTGTTGGCTTCAAAGGCCCATTTACCTACAAACTCTACATTTGCCTTGTTCACGACTGCATTGGCTGCGTCGTAGCCCTTGAAGGTCCAAGTGCCGTCGTTCACTGCGTCGGTATAAGTAGTTTGGGATGGTTGCTGAGCGGAAACAGAGGCACCATTCACATAAGTTGCACTGTCGCTTGGAAGCAGCGTTGCGATACCTGCTGGAAGTTGCTTACCTGCTGTTGCACTTGCGAAACTGTAAGTAGCTTGGTACTTGTTAGCTTCAAAGGTCCATTTACCTACAAACTCTACATCGGACTTGTTGACAACGGCGCTAGTTGCATCGTAACCCTTGAAGGTCCAAGTGCCATCGTTCACTGCATCGTTGTAAGTAGTTTGGGATGGTTGCTGAGCGGAAACAGTATTGCCATTTTCATATGTTGCACTGTCGCTTGGAAGCAGCGTGGCGATACCTGCTGGAAGAGCTTTACCTGCTGTCTCGCTCTCGAAGCGGTAAGTAGCTTGGTACTTGTTAGCTTCAAAGGTCCATTTACCTACAAACTCTACATCGGACTTGTTGACAACGGCGCTAGTTGCATCGTAACCCTTGAAGGTCCAAGTGCCATCGTTCACTGCATCGTTGTAAGTAGTTTGGGATGGTTGCTGAGCGGAAACAGTATTGCCATTTTCATATGTTGCACTGTCGCTTGGAAGCAGCGTGGCGATACCTGCTGGAAGAGCTTTACCTGCTGTCTCGCTCTCGAAGCGGTAAGTAGCTTGGTACTTGTTGGCTTCAAAGGCCCACTTACCGACGAAAGCTACATCGGACTTGTTCACGACTGCGCTAGCTGCGTCATAGCCCTTGAAGGTCCATGTACCATCGTTCACCGTGTCTGTGTAGGTGGTTTGGGATGGTTGCTGAGCGGAAACAGAGGCACCATTCACATAAGTTGCACTGTCGCTTGGAGTCAAAGTGCTGATTTCTGCTGGAAGAGTTTTCCCTGATGTTGCGCTCTCGAAGCGATAAGTAGCTTGGTACTTGTTAGCTTCAAAGGTCCATTTACCTACAAACTCTACATTGGCCTTGTTGACAACGGCGCTAGCTGCGTCATAGCCCTTGAAGGTCCAAGTACCATCGTTCACACTATCTGTATAAGTGGTTTGGAATGGTTGCTGAGCGGAAACAGAGGCACCATTCACATAAGTTGCACTGTCGCTTGGAGTCAAAGTGCTGATTTCTGCTGGAAGAGTTTTCCCTGATGTTGCGCTCTCGAAGCGGTAAGTAGCTTGGTACTTGTTAGCTTCAAAGGCCCATTTCCCTACAAACTCTACATTGGACTTGTTGACAACGGCGCTAGCTGCGTCGTAGCCCTTGAAAGTCCAAGTGCCATCGTTCACACTATCTGTATAAGTGGTTTGGGATGGTTGTTGAGCGGAAACAGAGGCACCATTCACATAAGTTGCACTGTCACTTGGAGTCAATGCTGTGATGGCTGCTGGAAGAGACTTACCTGATGTTGCGCTCTCGAAGCGGTAAGTAGCTTGGTACTTGTTGGCTTCAAAGGCCCATTTTCCTACAAACTCTACATTTGCCTTGTTCACGACTGCATTGGCTGCGTCGTAGCCCTTGAAGGTCCACGTGCCGTCGTTCACTGCGTCGGTGTAAGTGGTTTGGGATGGGTGTTGAGCGGAAACAGAGGCACCATTCACATAAGTTGCACTGTCACTTGGAGTCAAGGCTGTGATGGCTGCTGGAAGAGCTTGACCTGCTGTTGCGCTCTCGAAGCGATAAGTAGCTTGGTACTTGTTAGCTTCAAACTTCCACTTACCTGTGAAAGTCAAATCAGCTTTTTTCACAATCTTACTTTTGGCATCGTAACCAACGAAAGTCCATGTACCATCGTTCATATCATCTTTGTAAGTCGTTTTAGTCAACTCTTCTGGTACAACTTTTTGCATGTTGTAATAGCTTGAGCTATCTTTTGGTGCTTTCTTCTGGATAAATTCAGGCAAATCAACACCAGCCGTAATGCTTACAAAAGTATAGCTTACATGATGCGGTCTAGGCGTTACTTCCCAGATACCTGTAAATGTCACACGCTTGCCATTATAGGTCGCATTCTTCTGATCATAACCTTTGAAGGTCCAGACATAGTCTTTTTCTTCTTCAACTACTGATTCTTCAGCAGGTTGTTTGGCTACAATGGTGTCACCAACCTTATAAGAAGCTTCATCATTTGGAAGCATTCCCAAAATACTTTGTGGCAATGGAACACGTGCGTCAGAAGATTTGAATACATATTCTGGATTTGGAGTAGGTACCCAGCTTCCAAGGAAAGTCTGTCTGCCTTCTGCTACAACGATTTTTTCTTTATCGTATCCTGCAAATGTCCAAGTCACTTTATTTGCTGTATCAACATAAGTCGTTTCACTTGGTTGTTCAGCCAGAATTTCCTTAGGATATAACTTGTAATCATAAGGATTTTTCGGAGTCAACTTGGTGATATGATCTGGTAGTGCAAAAGCAGGATTGGTTGATTGGAACTGATAATCTATACCATTTGGCGTAAAGCTCCAAGAGCCTGTGATGGTCTTCACTTTCGTACCTGCAATAGCTTTTCCGTATTTATCCGCATCAAAACCATGGAAGGTCCAAGTACCTGTCGGAACAGTTACTGTGGTGGTGTCAAGTTTGCTTGCATCTTTGTAATCATCAGCTCGTGCAACGAAATCAGTGCCAGCTGGAAGCATATCACGAATCTTATTTGGAAGAGGGTAGGCAGGAGTCGAGTTAGTAAATTTATACTCCACTCTGTAGATCGTATCAGACTGATTGGTAGGAACCAAAATCCATCTTCCCCTAAAGATAACGTCTCCTGCCCCGACTGTTTTCACACGTGGAGAAATAGTCGTATTATCATCTTCATAGTAGTCATCAAATACCCAAGTTCCTCGGCCATCAGGATCCTCAAATCTTGTTTTAGACGGCATTTTAACGCGAGCTTTTTCACCCTTGACAAATTCTCTTTCGTAAGTGATTAAATTATACAAAGTTGATGGCGGATAGATCGTTTGACCAGAATCATCTTTTGAATCTGTATAGAAGTCATAATAAACACTACGCTTGGTCGGTTCAAAGACCCAGTGGAGTGTGTAAGTAGAGTCCTCATCATCAGATGGTTTTTCTATCTTCTCAGGAGCAATAAACTTCCATGTACCATCATTATCATCATCTGTGTATGTATAGAAACTTTCAATGACATATCTAACATTATCAGAATAATCTTTCGGAGATGTCGTGATAGGAGCTGGAATTTGTGCCTTCAGATCATTCGGAATAGCCTTCCCTGGGGTATCACTGACAAAGTCAAAGGAAACAGTCTTATCTCTGTGTGGTGTGAAGGACCATTTACCTGTAAAGAGAACTTTATCTTGATTAACTACCTTGCTATTAGCGTCATAGCCATTAAATTTCCAAGTACCCTCGTTATCAAAGTCCATGTAGGTCGTCTCACGTGGATATTCCACATATACAGTATCGCCATTATCGTAAGTATTTGTATTACTTGGCGTCAAGGCCTTAACTGCAGCTGGTAGAGATCGACTAGGATCTGAGCTAACAAACTCATAGTTTTCTGAGTACTTATCCGCTACAAAAGTCCAAGTACCTGTAAACTTAAGGTTCCATCCTTTATGATCCCACTCACTTACTGGTTTTTCAGTAAAATCGTAGCCTGTAAAGGTCCAGGTACCCTTGTTAACTGCATCATAGTAGGACTCTTGAGTCGGTCTAACAGACTGAACCATCTCACCTTTCGGGTATTGCTTTCTCTTTGCATACTCCCATTCAGGCATATCTACCGGCTTCAGATTATTGATCTCAGCAGGTAGTGCTTTGCCAGCAGTCCCACTGAGAAACTCGTAAGTCGGTTTCCGAGGAACCCCTTTAAATACAAACTCCAATGGTATTGTAACTTTTGGTATTTCCCCATATGTAGCCGCCCGCTCTAGTTCACGACTGAAGGTTAAATCTATTACATCATCCTCAAAGGTCCAATTTCCTTCATTTTCCGCATCATAAAAGGGTTTGTAGACACCTTGAACTTCATCGTAGCGAAGCAAGGCTGCTACCGTATCCCGTATATCTTTAGGTAAATGCTCATCACGTTTATCAAACTGATTGAGAGAAAGCTTGTAATCATATAGCTTACTTTCTAGATCTTTTATCTCCTTAGGAAGAGGTAATTTATATTCGTCACGTGAGGTCTTAGGACTACTTGGTAAATGATAAAAATTCTCAAAATCGTGTTGGTTCATAGGCTTGTAGGATACAGTGACATCCTCAAAGTATTTCCAAGTTCCTACGAACTCTACATCGCCATTGTTTGCCACTTTACTTGGAGCATCAAAGCCAGTCAAAGCCCAATAGCCTTTTCGGTTAGGATATTCTTCTGAAGTATAAAAAACATAGTGAAATTCTTGTGCTTTTACTACTTCACCCTCAGCAAATCTTCTTTTATCTTCTGGACTCCAATTTGCAACATAAGATGGCGGAGTTTTTCCTGGTGAACCATTAACCGCTCTATAGGTAGCCTTATATGGTGTCGGTGTGAATTCCCACTTACCTGTAAAGAAGACATCATCTTTGTCAATCACCTGACTATCATAGTCATAGCCCTTAAAGGTCCATCTACCACTTCCATCATTCTCTACATAAGTTGTTTCAGTTGGCTGGATGGCCTTTACTTTATCGCCCTTTTTGTAGATTTTTGTGTCTTCTGGCTTCAAGTAGTTCAGAGTAAGCGGAGTTGTTTTTCCTGGTGTAGCACTTTCAAACTCATAAAGTGCTGAGCGAGGAGTTTTATCCTTGTCTGGGATGAACTTCGGATTTTTATCACGAAGACCAGAATTGACAAAGTTCACGAGATTGCGATAAATTTTATCAATTTCTTCTTGCTTTGTCGCAGTTTGAAGCACGCTATCAGCAGCTGCCATCACGCCGTTCAAGATTTCTAGACTATCGTCTGTCTTACTTGAAAAGTCCTTGCTGCGCAACTCTTTGAGGTAGTTTTCCAAAGCGCTCTTATTGAGACTAGCATTTGCTGACGCTGGTTGAGCAGTGATTGCAGCTGGCTGGCTTGTGTCTGTAGCTGGCTGAGCATTTTTAAAAGCAGTCGAATCTGTTGCTTGACTTGTCTCTGTCGCAGCAGGTGCAGCAGACTTCAAAGCAACTTGGCTTTCTTTCTGAGGCTCTGCTTGCTCTATTGTAGAAGAGCCCACCGAGACCTGATTTTCTGCTTTATTCTCCACTTGTTCAGTAGTTGCAAGCTCATCAGCTTGAGCTACTTGAGCGGCTCCAAGCGCCGCAGGCGCAAACAAAAATCCAATCGCAAGTGACACAGTAGCAACTGATAATTTGCGGATTGAATATTTTATCTTTCTATCCTGAAAAAACATTCCAGTCCTCCTTTTATTTCATAATTTCATTCTATCATAAATAGTTAATATTAGCGATTTTTTTTGACCGTAAATTTTTAAAAACTTATTTGTGGATATTTCCTCATAATATACAAATATACAAGAAACTTTCTTCTCTAAAATTGTGATTATAGGGATTTTTGTAAAAAAATGAAAGGAATCGCTCCCTTTCATTTTTTGCTTTTATTTCCAATTTAATACCGCGTTCAAACCATAGTGGTCACTGACTTGCGGACTATTCTGACCATCAAAAACTACATGCAAGCTTTCTACTTCTAACTCTTTCGTTATAAAGACATAGTCGATTCGTAGTGGTTCAGTATTGCCTTTCCAACCATCAATTTCTGGTGGAACGGTATAGCTACCGCTTCTCTCCTTAGCAACTTCAAAAGCATCTTGCAAATCCAGTTGACTAGCTAAAATCGCTTGGTAGCCTTCCTGACCAGCTGGATTATTAAAATCACCTGCTAAAATCAGAGGTTTGTTCAAACCTTTCAGCACAGCCTCAAATCGTGCCCATTCTTCCTGGAAACCTTTATCCCACCAAGAGAGATGGACGCTTGCAAAAGCCAGCTCCTTGCCTTCAACCTCTGTCTCTGCCAAGGCAACACGGCGAGTATGGTAGTCCGTTGGGTCATCTACATCAGACACTAAAATTTCACGTGCTTGAATAGGCGTTTTGGACAAGATAGCTACACCTTCATGGTAGCGGTCATAGCCGATATGATTGTAAGCCCAAGTCCAGTAGTAATTCTTCCCTTTCTCAGACAATTTTTCAACTAAAAGTCTCACATAGTGGTCTTGATGAATGGGTTCTGCCGCTGGTAAAGCTTGATAAAGATGATCAACCTCTACCTCAGGCGAAGTAATTTCTTGATTGATTTCTTGGAAGCAAATCAAATCATAGTCTTTTTCAAGAATATCCTGGAGTAAGAGCTGGAATTTTTCTTCTGCTTCCTTCTCCATCCAACTGTGAGTATTGAGTGTTAAAAATTTCATGCTTTTCTCCTAAAACAAGAGGTTGGAAAACAGCTTCCAACCTCAAGTATATTACAATTCTACTTTAGCAACTGCTGTTTTAGCTGCAAGAGAACCAGTTTGTTCTAATTTAACAGATTTGAGAACATCTCCATTTGTGAAGACAACAACTGTTGAAGTTTCACGACCTGCTGCACGGATAGCATCCAAGTCAGCTGTAACAAGAAGATCACCAGCAGCAACCTTTTGTCCTTCAGAAACGTGAACTGTGAATGGTTTACCTTCAAGGCTTACAGTATCCAAACCGATGTGAACAAGCACTTCAAGACCTGCTTCAGTCACAAGACCAAGAGCGTGTTTTGTTGGGAAGATACTTGATACAGTACCAGAAACTGGAGATACGATATTTCCATTGGCTGGTTCTACTGCAAAACCATCACCCATCATTTTTTGAGCAAAAACTGGGTCTTTCACTTGTTCCAAGGCAATGACTTGACCGTCGGCTACTGAGTAAACTTCCTCAGTTACACCCTTGAAATGTACAGTATTTTGTTGAGCTTCTGTCATTTGGCTTGGAAGAGTTTCAGGAATTACTTCACCTGAGTCAAGGATATCTTGGATATCAGATTTCAACACGTCAGCTTTTGGTCCGTAGATAGCTTGGACACCTTGTCCTTTCATGACAAGTCCCATAGCCCCTTCAGCTTTCCATTCTTCCTCAGTACCAACACGATCTGCATCTTTAACAGTTACACGAAGACGAGTCATACATGCATCTACATCTACGATGTTTGCACGACCACCAAGAAGGTTAATGATATTTACAGCTTGAGAAGCTGCTGCAACTTTTGTTTCACCTGAAGCTGCATCTTCTGATGCTCCTTCAGCAGTTTCATAGTTTCCGTTACGTCCTGGAGTTGCGTAGTTGAATTTCTTAATCATGAAGTTCGCGATGAAGTACATGATCACAGCAAAGAGGACAGTTACCCAGATAAAGTTAATAATATCCATACCAAGACCAGCGTTGATAGCTAGCGGAGTACGAGTCAAGAATTCAATTGAACCGAATGAGTGCATACGAAGGTGAACAATATCCGCCATAGCAAAGGCAGCACCTTGAACAAGAGCATACACTAGGTAAAGAGGCGTTGCGATAAACATAAACATATACTCGATAGGTTCAGTAACCCCTGTCAAGAATGTTGCAAGGGCTGTCGCAATCATCATACCCTTGTATTGGTGTTTCTTGTCAGCATCAACATTGCGGTAGATAGCAACGATGACACCCATCAAGATACCGAATGAACCGATCATTTGACCAACTTTGAAACGAGCTGGAGTGATAGTTGTAAGAAGGTGTTGGTATTGGTCAGCATTTGAACCTTTAAGGTTAACAAGGTCTGTCACCCAAGCAAGCCAAAGTGGGTCTTGACCAAATACTTGTGTACCTTTTGCTGCTCCAGTAAGGATTTCGTATGTTCCACCAAGAGCTGTATAGTTCATTGGGATAGTGAGCATGTGGTGAAGACCAAATGGCAAGAGCAAACGTTCCAAGGTACCATACAAGAATGGTGCGAGAATTGGTGCAGTTTCTTGTGAGTTGGCAATCCAAATACCAAAGCTATTGATACCTGTTTGAACTACTGGCCAGAAAGCAGCAAGTGCAATCGCTGCAATTGTTGAACGAAGAATAACGACAAATGGTACAAAACGTTTACCATTAAAGAATGAAAGTGCGTCTGGAAGTTTACGGTAGTTGTAGTATTTGTTATAGGCAGTTGCCCCTACAAAACCTGAGATAATCCCTACGAAGACACCCATGTTAAGGGCTGGTGCTTCAAGAACACTGATAAAGTAGTCAGCAACCTTGATTGAGCCACCAAAGAGAGTAGTGACCATAGCCTCAGGGTTTTTCAACATATCACCTGTAACACCGAAGATAGTACCTGTGATACGGTTAATCAAGATAAAGGCAAGCCCAGCTGCAAATGCACCACCTGCACGTTCTTTTGCCCAGCTTCCCCCAATAGCAAGGGCAAACAAAATATGAAGGTTACCGATAACCCCCCAACCAATTTGCTCAAGGATTCCACCTGTAATCACTAGAGGAGCAAGATTTGGGTCAATCATCACGATTGATTTACCGATTGAAATCATCAATCCAGCCGCTGGCATAACGGCGATAACCACCATTAGAGCCTTACCGAATTTCTGCCAAAACTCGAAAGACAAGACATTTTTGAATGTAGCTTTCATCATTCAAATCTCCTTTATTTTATTTAGGCAAACGTTTTACGAAAACGTTTGCACTTGTTTATACCTTAATTATACCACTTTATTTTTTTTTGTAAAGGCTTTTATAAAATTTTTTTCTCATTTTTCTTAATTTTTTAAAAGCGCCAAAAGAAAAAAGAGAAGCTCCTAAAACTTCTCTTTTATAAACTCCTGTTTTCTTAAATCTTCAAGAATCGACGCATTGAAATGCCCGAGCCAATTGCTCCAATGAAAATACCAATCACAAACAATAGGACTGTCATCAAAGGGATAAACACATCTGGTGTAATCATTGACAAGTTTTGACCTACCAAGGATTTATTGACAGATTGATAAACCATATTGTAGATAAAGAATACAAGGACTGAAGGAATCGCTGCACCTAGTAAGCCAATAAAGGCACCCTCTAGCAAGAAAGGACCACGGATATAGCCATTTTTAGCTCCTACTAGACGCATAATTTGAATTTCACGGCTCCGAGAAATAATGGTAATACGAATGGTATTGGAAATCAGGAAGACTGCAATAAAAATCAAGAGCCCCGCAATAACCAATCCCCAAACACGGATAAAGGAAGCCAGTTCGAAAAGTCGTTGAGTGTTGGCACCACCATCTTGAACCTCAGATACCCCTTCAATTTTCTTGGCCTCTTCTGCTACTTTAGGAACATCACTCGGAGAATTGGTATCAACGATATAGGCATCATAGAGAGGGTTGGCATCCCCTTCGAAGACCTTCCAATCGTCACCCATCGTTTCTGTCAATTTTTGATACTGCTCTTCCTTGCTTGAAAAAGTAACATTTTTGACACCTGGCATAGCTTTCAAAGCATCATAGACCTTGTGGTAGTCATTATTGGTAACTGTCTGACCTTCTTTTTCAATCGTTTCACTATTATCTGCTACATCCTTACGAATGTAAACCATGACACGAACGTTGTTTTCAATATCGGTAGCCAGCTTGGCTGTATTAAAAATTACGGATGCAAACAGGGCAACGAGTGTCAAGGTAATCATAACCGAACTCACTGCTGCTACTGTCATCCAGCCATTTCGTTTTAAACTTTTTAATGATTCAAATAAATGGCGAAAAAATCTACTAATCATCGTATCCATATTCTCCTTTTGCTTCGTCACGAACGACACGGCCATTTTCAATGGCAATGACACGGTGGCGCAAGGTATTTACAATTTGACTGTTGTGGGTTGCCATCAAGACAGTCGTACCTTGGAGATTGATGCGTTCCAACAGATTCATAATTTCCCATGAGTTATCTGGGTCCAAGTTTCCTGTCGGCTCATCGGCAATCAATACCTTAGGATTGTTGACAATCGCACGAGCAATCGCAATCCGTTGCTGCTCTCCACCTGAAAGTTCGTTAGGGAAAGAGCGAACCTTGTGTTTCAAACCAACCAAGTCCAAGACTTCCATAACCCGTTTTTTGATGTTGCGACGGTTCTCTCCGATAACTTCCATTGCGTAAGCAATATTCTCATAAACAGTTTTCTTAGGCAAGAGTTTGTAATCTTGAAAGACTACTCCAACACTGCGACGGAGCAGAGGGATATCTTTCTTCTTGATTTTAACCAAATTAAAGCCTGCAACTGTCAGGCTCCCTTTTTCAATCTTTACCTCTCGATATAAAGCTCGAATAAAGGTTGACTTCCCTGCTCCAGAAGGCCCAACGATATAGGCAAATTCTCCTGGTTCAATACTAAGAGAGACTCCACGAAGAGCAGTCGTTCCGTTATCGTATTTTTTGACAACATCTCGCATTTCAATGATTGACATGTGAGTTCCTTTCTATTCTTAGCTGATTCGCCACTTGAGATAGGCATCGATGAAACCATCAAGATCTCCATCCATGACCTTATCTACCTGAGCGACTTCAAAGCTCGTACGGTGATCTTTTACCATGGTATAAGGTGTGAAGACATAAGAACGAATCTGACTTCCCCAAGTGATTTCTTTTTTCTCACCTTTGAGGGAGTCGACTTCCGCAGCTTTCTTTTCTTGCTCCATCTGATAGAGCTTGGCTTGCAACATCTTCATAGCACGATCTCTATTTCCATACTGGGTACGATCGACTGTCGATTGAACGACTGTCCCCGTAGGAATGTGTGTCAAACGCACACCTGTTGAAACTTTATTGACGTTTTGTCCACCAGCACCACCTGAACGGAAGGTATCCATTTTGATATCATCTTCACGGATTTCCACTTCGATGGTATCATCCAACTCAGGCATAACCTCAACGGATGTAAATGAAGTATGGCGACGTTTGGCAGAGTCAAATGGTGAAATACGTACCAAACGGTGAACACCCATTTCTGACTTGAGAAGGCCGTAGGCATTTGGGCCTTCAAAAGACAAGGTCACAGACTTGATGCCCGCTTCATCACCTGCTTGGTAATCCAAGACTTCTACTTTAAAGCCTTTGGCATTCCCATAACGAGTGTACATCCGGAGCAACATATCACCCCAGTCCTGAGCCTCTGTACCTCCAGAACCTGGATGGATTTCCAAGATTGCATTATTATGGTCATAAGGTTCTGACAAGAGAAGCGTCATCTCGTAGCTGGTCATCATCTTATCCAGTTCTGTCAACTGTTCGACCAGTTCATCATGGACTGACTCGTCCTCTACTAAAAAATCCAATAAAATTTCAACTTCATCCTGCAACTCTTCCATTTTACGGAAGGTGTTGTAGGTATTTTTTAATTCATTTAATTCTTGCGACGTTTTTTGGGCCGCGATATTATCGTTCCAAAAATCAGGTTCCGTCATCTTGTTTTCCAAGATGGCAATCTCTTCCTCTAGTCCTTCGAGGTCAAAGAGACCCCCTGAAAGAAGCTAATTTTTCACGATTTGCGTCAATTTTTTGACGAATTTCTGAAATGTCCATAAATACTCCTTTATTCACATCGTTTCATTATACCACATTCTCTTATTTCTTTCCATATTTTGCTTGTTATTTCAAATTATAAGCAAAAAAGAGGGCTTTCACCCTCCATTTTATAACTTTTTAGCAGAGGTTCGAGCAATCTCCTCTACTTGGATACCTTGCGCTTCAAATTTCTCCTTCAGGAAGGTTAAATCAATCGTCCCATCAATTTGAACTTCGATCACGACCTTACCATCCTTGCGCGGAATATTGACTGTGTGTGAAATATTCAGATTTTCTTCTACAATCAAGGTCACAATCTTGCCCAAAACCCCGACTTCATTTTCCGTAATAAACCGAACACGAATTCCTTCCTCGCCGTAGCCAGCAATTTCTAGAAAGGCTTGAAAAACATCACGATCTGTAATCACACCATAAACCTGTTGATTGTCCACAACTGGAAGAATACCGATCTTATTCTTCAACATGAGATAGGTCGCATCTTCTAGACTTGCATAACCTGACACTGTGATGACATCCCGAATCATGACGTCTTTGACTTTGGTCTTATTGAGAAGATAATTCATCTCATAGATGGAGAGACTGGTTGCTTTAGACGGACTGGCTTCAGCAATAGTTCCTTCTGTTACAAGACCAACCAATTGATCATTTTCGATAACAGGTAAACGGTGCAAGCCTTGCTCGCGCATCAAATCTGCTGCATGTGCTACAGTCGTATCTGGACTGATATAAACTACCTTGCGGGTCATAAAATCTTTAACTGCCATGAGACTTCTCCTTCTTTATTGCTACTATAATTATACACTTTCTTACAAAAACTATCAAACGCTTTCATCTCTTTTTCAAGATTTTGTAACATTCAATCACAAAAAAGAGAGAACCAAAGTTCCCTCTATCCTTAAATAGTAACTGAATCTCTATCCTTAATCATACAGCGTTTTAAAGGAGTTAAGCTAGCTAGCCAGTACAATAGACCACCAAAGATCGCAGTAAAGCCACTACCAGTTGTAAGCAGGAACATAGGACTCTGGATATGCTTTGTTATAGGGTTGTAAACAAATAGCACCGCAACTAACAAAGAAATGATTACACAAGATAATCCTACCAGATTAAAGCCATTTGTAAACTCATAGGCGTCATGTCCTTCAAGGAAATAGGCTGAACGCAAATCGAGTTTTCGTTTTCTTAAGATAAAATAGTCAACAACGATCATTCCGATAATGGGTCCTTGAATATAGGCCGCCAGCGAGATGAAGGAACCGAAGTATTCATCCACTCCTCCCCAAATCGTAAGTAGACTCACATAAACCATGGCAATCCAAACCATTAGTTTATAACTTACTTTGGGCATCCCGCTTTTTACAATCATACAGTTCACATACGATCCTGTACCCTGGGTTCCAATATTGGCAAAGGCTACTAATAGTAAACTTAAAAGCGCAAAGGCTGGTGTGCTTAGAGTTGAAAGCATGGTTGTTGGGTCACTTTCATAGACACCTGTTTTGACAAACATAGCCAAAGCCATCACCCCACCTGTCGCAGCAAAGAATGGCGCAACAACCCCGTATGACAAGGCTGTAGCCCAATAGCCACTGCGTTCTGATTTTGCCAAACGTGGTAAGACAAAGGCTTGTGTAGACCAAGAAAAGGCTACGGCCACATTTCCTTCCCCTGACATCATAAAACGTTCAATCGGTGTCAAATTTTCTTGGATGGCAGGTTGGACATTCATAATATCCCTAATCGGAACCGCAACAAAACAGATTCCAACGATGATTAGCCCAACAAATAACAAGGCAACCACCAGAAAGCGATTAGTACCTTTAATCACCTCTGGCCCCCCAAGAGCAATCAGAGTTCCAAGGAGAACACAGAGGGTACCTAGAATCGGTGCCCATACTCCCTTGTCTAAACCAAGTCCAAAATTATTTGCCAAATGAATCATGGAGCTTGCAAAAAGATTAGCGGTAACAGCGTACCAACCAAAATTTGCCAGACTAATCACGGTTGATAGAACGGCCACCCCTTTTCTACCTAGAACGGCTCTCAACCAAATCCATAAATCAATTCCATATTTAACAGCAAACAAAATTGGGAGACATTCAATAAAGACCCAGATAATGTTAAAACTAAAAATATTAATCAACATTTGATTAAAGGTCAAATATTGAGCCACATAGGCTCCTTGGGTATAACACCAAGTTGCGATGGCAAAACCACTTGTCGATAAGAAGAGATCCCAGAAAGAATACTGACGATCCTTGTTGGTCATGGGAACGATTCCCGTTATGGTCTCCTGTTGAATGAAGTCATTCATCTTGGACATTTTATTGAATACCTCCTGTCATGGCTAGGATAATCAGAATATGATTGACTAGAATCATATCAATTACTTATGTAAAATAAACTTTCAAAAAAGAGGAAGCAAATAGATATAGATTAAGACTTTTATTTATCCTTAAATCGTAACAGAGTCCCGATCCTTGATCATATAGCGTTTTAACGGAGTTAAGCTAGCTAACCAGTACAATAAACCTCCAAAAATAGCAGTAAAGCCACTACCCGTTGTGATTAAAAAGATTGGGCTTTGAATCTGTGCTGTTACAGGGTTATAAACAAATAGTACTGCAACCAACAAGGAGATAAAGACGCAAGACAAGCCAACCAAGTTAAATCCTTTAGTAAACTCATAAGCTTTATGTCCCTCAAGGAAATAGGCTGAACGCAAATCGAGTTTTCTTTTTCTCAAGATAAAGTAGTCGACAACAATCATTCCGATAATGGGACCTTGAATATAAGCGGCTAGTGAGATAAAGGAACCGAAGTACTCTTCCACTCCTCCCCAGATGGTAAGTAGGCTCACATAAATCATAGCAATCCAAACCATTAGTTTATAGCTTACTTTGGGCATCCCACTTTTTACAATCATACAGTTCACGTACGATCCTGTACCTTGGGTTCCAATATTGGCAAAGGCTACTAGTAGTAGACTTAAAAGCGCAAAGGCAGGTGTGCTTAGAGTTGAAAGCATGGTTGTTGGATCACTTTCATAAACACCTGTTTTGACAAACATGGCTAGAGCCATGACTCCACCTGTCGCAACGAAGAATGGAGCCACAACTCCGTATGATAAGGCTGTAGCCCAATAACCACTACGTTCTGATTTTGCTAAACGTGGTAAAACCAATGCCTGTGTAGACCAAGAAAAGGCAAAGGCAACATTTCCTTCTCCAGAAAGCATGAAGCGTTCTAATGGAGTTAAATCTCCTTGGGTAGCCGGTTGAATATTCATAATATCAGTTATAGGAACGGCGACAAAGCAGATTCCAACGATAATGAGACCGACAATCAACAGGGCGATTACCAAGAATCGATTGGTCCATTTAATCACTTCTGGCCCCCCTAGAGCAATCAGCGTTCCAAGGAGAACACAGAGAGTACCTAAAATCGGTGCCCATACTCCCTTGTCCAAACCAAGACCAAAATTATTTGCCAAATGAATCATGGAGCTGGCAAAAAGATTGGCCGCAACGGCATACCAGCCAAAGTTAGCCAAACTAATAATGGTTGATAACAGGGCTACTCCTTTTTTTCCGAGGACAGCTCTCAACCAAATCCACAAATCAATCCCATATTTAACCGCAAACAAGATTGGGAGACATTCAATAAAGACCCAGATAATGTTAAAACTAAAAATATTAATCAACATTTGATTAAAGGTCAAATATTGAGCCACATAGGCTCCTTGGGTATAACACCAAGTTGCGATGGCAAAACCACTTGTCGACAGAAAGAGATCCCAGAAAGAATACTGACGATCCTTGTTGGTCATGGGAACTATTCCCGTTATGGTCTCCTGTTGAATGAAGTCATTCATCTTAGACATTTTATTGAATACCTCCTGTCATGGCTAGAATAATCAGAATAAGGTTAATTAGAACCAAGCCAATGACGATAATAAAATCACTTTTTAGAAATGGCTGGGCAAACACATAGTTTGGTGATTCCATTTCTTCTAGCCTTCTTTTCGTTTCATTTGCTATTAATTCTTCAATTTCTGATGTCGGTTTCATCTCAATTCTCCTCTAAGTATAAATCTAATGCAAGTTTTCCATACTGTTTGGTATAACGATACCAGATGTAGAGAAATTCACCTACTGGTTTTCCAACGCTTTCTTGGAACAGGGCCCACAAAAACCAATAATACGAAGTCACTGATACATAGGCAAAATAGTGACGTTTGGTTTTCTTGTCTGGAACTTCTTGTAGATAGATTTCAAGTACCTTTTCAGCTTCTTCCACTGTATAATTTGAACACCCGATAAAGGTTCCTAAATCTCCTGCTGGATCTCCCATACCAGAATATTCCCAATCAATCAAGCTCATTTCGCCAGCTTCATTCAACAAGAAATTCGGGCTATAAGAATCTCCGTGGCAGAGAACCTTTTTCGTTTGCTCTTCTTGTAGAAGCTTCTCTAGAACTGAGACATTCTTATCCAACTCTTCAAGTCCATCAAATTCAAAACGATTGCTGGCCTTTAATTTTTGTCTAAAATCATCAATTCCCTCAAATTGATTAAAGGAATGATCTGTTTTTTCTCCAGATTGGTGCAAGCGTCTCAAGAGATCCATTGCTTTTGCTACATCATCCCAATTATCATAATCTAGTTGCTTGGCATTAGGGATAAATTCTGAAATTTTCCAGCCCTCATCCTTGTTCATAGCGACAAAAGTACGGTCAATCTTCAATTTTGCAGCAATTTCCATGGAAGCCGCTTCACTAGCACGATCGATATAATTCTCCGTTCCTCTACCTGGATGACGGTAAACATATTTCTTCCCTAGGCAGTCAAATGAAAACGAAGTGTTGGTTAAACCGTCCTTTAGAGGTTTAATATTGACAATATCTGAAGCTACACATCCTAATGTCTTACAAATATTATCGATGATTTCCGAATTCGTATTCACCAGATAGTGTTCATCAAACTGACGCAACTCATCTAGTGAATCAAACTCCTTAACAATATCTGCTGAATAATGCCGAGCTTCCAAAGGAAGCTCCTTTACGTGACGGCTATAATAATCTTCCCAGAGCTGTTCGCGATATGGTTCGTGCTTAAACTCAGTTTCTAAAATGCCTACGAATTTTTCACTAAATGCACGATCAAAATAAACATGCCCTACCATAGCCCAAGTATTCGTCCCACCGATTTGAATATCGATAATCGTATGATTGGAGTCTTCCTTAGAGCAGTATTCGTCTGTGTCCCCTTCTGCAAATATTGTAGAATAATAACCTCTGTAAATGTATCGCTCAAACGGATTTTCTACAAAATAATTATCCGAAGAGCAAATATAAGTGTTAGAAAGTTGATCTCTGACTAGCATGAGAGAAGAACAGTTGTTGTACTTGTAGTAATCATTATTCACAACGATTTTAACGCCAAACTTCTCAGCAAGATAGAACATTTTTTCTTGCAGATAGCCTACAATAACTGTAATGTCCTCTATCCCAGCTTCTTGCAATTGCTTGATTTCTCTCTCAATCAAACGCTCACCTTTAACTTGAAGCAATCCTTTAGGTAGCTCATAAGACAAAGGAGCAAAGCGGCTACTCATACCTGCAGCCATGATAATGGCATTCTTCACCTGATACGGAGCCAAAGCCTCCACACCTAAGTCAGTTAAGTGATTTTCCTCACTGATCCACTTCTCTTCTTTACATTCCTTGAGAAGATTATTTACCGTCCCCAAAGCGATGTCTAGCTGTTCAGCCAATTGTCTCTGCGTAAAGTTTTCGTCTTTGTGAGTCAACAAAAAACGTAAAAGTTTAAATTGTTTTTCTGATAGCATATCCTTAGCCTCTTTGTTCAATATTTTTGTTTATTTAATTATATGATGAACACGTACTTTTGTCAAGTTAGATTCTATATTAAGAAAACGGATGCTCAAATCAGGTCCATCAAAATAGTAAGCAAACGAAAAAAGAACCCCAAATTTGGAGCTCTTCAAATTCATCTACAAAATAATCCACTGAATTAGATAATTGCTTACCCAATCTCCATCTGCAACCTAAACTAGTCTCCCAGACTAGAGGAGAATTGCTTGCGCAACTCTCATCCACCGACTAAAACAATCCACTGGATCTGATGATTGCTACGCAATCTCTATCTGCCGACTAAAAAGGTCCCCCGGACCTTTTTAGCCACCTAGATATGCTTTTCTGACTTCGTCTGATGCTGCGAGTTCTTTTCCTGTTCCTGATAGGGCAATCTTACCTGTTTCAAGCACATAACCGCGGTCAGAAATAGCAAGGGCCTTGTTAGCGTTCTGTTCAATTAGGAGAACCGTTGTTCCTTGCTTCTGAATATCTTGAATGATATCAAAAATTTCTTGGATAAAGATAGGAGCAAGTCCCATTGATGGCTCGTCCAAGAGAAGGAGCTTAGGTGTAGACATAAGAGCGCGTCCCATAGCCAGCATCTGCTGTTCACCACCAGATAGGGTCGCCGCATCTTGGTTTTTGCGTTCTTCAAGACGTGGGAAGCGTGAGAAAACTTTTTTCAAGTTAGCTTGATTTTCTTCACGATTTTTCTTCAAGAAAGCTCCCATTTCTAGATTTTCCATAACAGTCAAGCCTGGGAAAACATGGCGTCCCTCAGGAACTTGTGAAAGGCCACCTGCCACGATTTTTTGCGCTGGCATCTTTTGAATTTCTTTTCCTAAAAACTGAATTTTACCAGCACTTGGACGAACCAAACCTGAAAGGGTACGAAGAATGGTTGTTTTACCAGCGCCATTGGCACCGATAAGGGAAACAACTTCTCCTTCATTTACCTCGAAACTCACATCACGAACTGCTTGGATCATACCGTAATGTACAGAGAGGTTTTCAACTTTTAACATAGACATTAGGCTTCACCTCCTAGATAAGCTTCGATAACGCGTTTGTTGTTCTTGATCTCATCCGGAGTACCATGAGCAATCAAACGACCATATTCAAGAACATAGATACGCTCAGTGACTTCCATAACCAAATTCATGTCGTGTTCGATGAGCATGATGGTAATTTTAAATTCATCTTTGATACGGCGGATCAATTCTGTCAATTCAGCTGTTTCTTGTGGATTCATCCCAGCTGCAGGTTCATCCAAAAAGAGAATCTT
Source organism: bacterium (assembly GCA_905221335.1). GTDB lineage: Bacteria > Bacillota > Bacilli > Lactobacillales > Streptococcaceae > Streptococcus. The sequence continues at coordinate 30,254 of CAJNCT010000007.1, read as the reverse complement.
GGGTTCGGTTGCCAGAGCACGAACGATTTCTAATCGACGTTGTTGACCATAGGCCAGATTTTTAGCAAGCGTATCTGCATCGCCATCCAAATCAAAAATCTTCAACAAGCCCAAAGCTTTGCTTTTCAATTCTTCCTCATTCTTATAGAAAGCAGGCAAGCGTAGAAAGCTCGCAAGGACATGTTGTTTATGATGGTTACTAAATGCAATCAAAACATTTTCCAAAACTGTCAGATTCTTGAACAAACGAATATTTTGGAAAGTACGACTGAGTCCAAGTGAGGCAATCTTATAAGGAGTTTTCCCATTTAGGAGGTGACCATCTAGTGTCACCGTACCTTCACTTGGTTCATAAACACCCGTCAAGAGATTGAAAAGAGTTGTTTTACCAGCCCCGTTTGGTCCAATCAGACCAACCAATTCTCCCTCGTTCAATTCAAGAGTGACATCTCCAACAGCTGTTAGACCGCCAAAATGTTTGGTTAACTGTTTAACTTCAAGTAATGCCATTAGTTTTGTCCCTCCTTCTTAGATTTTTTAAAGAAACGTGATAGACTCAATTCCCATGTCCCAAGAAGTCCACCTGGTCTGAAAATCATCACCAATACAAGAGCCAAAGCGTAGATAATCATACGTACGCTAGCTACATCTTGAAGGAGCATATTCAAAATTCCTAAAACAATCGCTGAAACGACGGTACCAGTAATAGATCCAAGTCCACCAAATACAACGATAATCAATACGTTGATGGAATTAATAAAGGTGTAATCTTTTGGAACAACAGATCCGATAAAACCAGCCTGAAGTGAACCAGCAATACTTGCTGTAATGGCACCAAAGACAAAAGCGATAATCTTGATCTTTGTAGTGTTTACCCCAACGGACTCCGCAGCAATCTCATCCTCACGAACAGATAGAGTAGAGCGTCCGATTGGACTGCGTAAGAAGTTGAGAGTTGCAATAGTTGTGATCACCACAAATAGATAAACCATTTGCCAGTTGGTAAAGTTTGGAATACCCAAGATACCAGCGGCACCGTTGGTCAAACTTCCACCATTAATGATAAAGATACGAATGATTTCTGAAACACCTAGTGTTGCAACAGCCAGATAGTCCCCCTTCAAGCGTAGAGTTGGAATCCCAACAAGCAAAGCTACTGCACCAGAAATCAAGGCACCCAAGACCATTGCTCCAAAGAAGGCACCATAGGTTGGTGATTTTGAGCCAATAATCGCTGCTGCATAAGCCCCAATCGCCATAAAACCTGCATGACCGAGTGAGAATTGTCCTGAAAAACCAACAATTAAGTTCAAACCTACTGCAAGGATGATATTAATCCCAATTTGTTCTAAAATTTGGACATGGAATAGATTGAGAACACCAGCAGAAACCAGTACACTAATCAATCCATAACCTGCTAACAGAAGGAATAACCAGAGAATATTTACTTTAAGATTTGTCTTCATTGTTTACACCTTCTCTTTCACATTCTTACCAAGGATACCTGCAGGTCGAACAATCAGAATCAAAAGCAAGATTCCATATACAATGGCATCACGGAAATCAGACATACCAAAGGCAGTTGCAAAAGTTTCCAACAAACCAATAACAAATCCCCCTAGAGCTGCACCAGGAATAATCCCGATACCACCAAGAACGGCCGCAACGAATGATTTTAGACCTGGAGTCACACCCATCAACGGTTCAAGAGAGTTGTAGTAAAGGGCGATTAGGACACCTGCCGCTCCAGCAAGAGCTGAACCCAAAGCAAAAGTAAAGCTGATTGTACGATTTACATTAATTCCCATCAATTGAGCAGCGTCACTATCAACTGATACCGCACGCATGGCTTTCCCCATTTTTGTTTTTTGAACAATCACTTGCAATAAAATCATCAGGAGTAAGGAAACTGCTAAAATCATTAACTGGACGTTTGTCAGGCTGATTGGCCCCAAATCATAGCGAACTGTTTGAATGGCTTGAGGAAAGGCGCGAGTATTGGCACCGACCAAGTAGACCATTCCATATTCCAGTAGGAAAGACACTCCGATAGCTGTAATCAAAACAGCAATACGTGTAGAGTGTCGCAAAGGACGGTAGGCAAGAAACTCAATCACAACACCAAGTAGTGCAGTTCCTGCCATTGAAACAATCAAAGCTAAAAAGAAATCCATTTGGAAAGAATTAATCAAAAAGTAACCAATAAAGGCTCCCATCATATAAATATCACCGTGGGCGAAGTTGATGAGTTTGATAATTCCATAAACCATGGTATAGCCCAGGGCCAAAAGTGCATAAACACTACCCAGAATTAAACCATTCACAAGTTGTTGGAGCATAGCATTCACTCTTTTCTATCGTTATTTTTTAGAAAATTTCTCAATTTTCACAAGTTCATAAACACCGAAACAGGGAGTGAGTCAAAGGCTCATTCCCTATTTCAGCTACTATTCTAATGTTATGGTTTTACAACTTCTGCTGCTTCCACTTTACCATTGTTCATGGTCATCATGTAAGCAGTTTTCACTGTGTTGTGATCTGCATCAAAGCTCGTTTGACCAGTCACACCATCAAAGTCTTTGGTTTTAGCAAGGTTGTCCTTGATTTCACCTGAGTTTTTAGCACCTTTTGCAGCATTAGCTACTAGGTAAACTGAGTCATAGGCCAAAGCTGAGAATGTTGAAGGTTCTTCATTGTATTTAGCACGGTAGGCTTCAAGGAAAGCTTTAGCTTTTGCAGAAACATCAACTGTAGTTGAGAATCCTGAGATGAAGTAAATGTTTGATGCTCTTTCAGCAGTTGCTTGTTGAACAAATTCTTCACCGTTAAAGCCGTCACCACCAACGATTGGTTTATCAATTCCCATACCACGTGCTTGGTTTACGATTTTACCTGCTTCTGTGTAGTAACCTGGAACAACGATAGCGTCAAACTCTTTCCCTTTCATTTTAGTAAGGGCTGCTTGGAAGTCTGTATCACCTGCTACAAACGTTTCGTCTGCTACAATCTCACCCTTGTAGGCCTCGCGGAAAGATTTAGCAATACCTTTAGCATAGTCACTAGCATTGTCCGTATAAAGAACAACCTTCTTAGCGTTCAATTTGTTTGTCACATAGTTTGAAATGATCTTCCCTTGGAAGCTATCTTGGAAAGTTCCGATAAATAGATATTCTTGACCTTTGGTCAATCCATCTTGAGTCGCACTTGGTGAGATCAATGGCACTCCTGCTTGAGTAGCGTTGGCTACAGCTGCAGCAGTTGCACCAGATGTCGCAGGTCCTACGATAGCTGTAACTTTTGATTGGGTAACTAGGTTAGTTGTAACAGAGGCAGCCTCAGCAGTTTCAGATTTGTTATCTTTATCCACAACTTCGATTTGTTTTCCATCGATACCACCTGCAGCATTGATTTCATCAACAGCAAGTTGGGCACCTTTTTGTTCAGAAGTACCATAGGCAGCTACAGCACCTGTTTCTTCAAAGTTAAAACCGATTTTGATAGTCTTTTCGTCTACTGGGTTACCAGTTGTATTTGACGCTCCTGACTTGACCTCTCCACAGGCAGCGAGAAGAGCTACGCTAGCAAGAGCCACAAAAGATAGGGCAAATTTTTTCTTCATTTTTAATCTCCTTATAGTTGTTTCAAAAATAGTATGTTAAGAATATACCGAATTATCAGAAAATTGTCAACACATTTATCTCATTTTTTAAATGATAACGTTTTCCTCGGTGCGATAGAGATTGCCGACAAAGGGAGTTTCTAACTCTTGAATGTGGCAAGGTCTTATTTTTTTGACAAATCTTTCCTTACCTAATCTCTCAACTAAGTCATCTAGCTCCTCAGTTGGAACATAGAGCTGCAAGTAACGATGCTTCTTAGAATGGTAACAGATGTCACCGTATTCCTGAAGTTTTTTTGCATCTCGATTATAGTAAAGATAGATGATTAATCCTGATCGATTTGTTTTTTCAAACATGAGGGATCCTCTTTCTAAGAAATCTTCCCCTATTATATCAAAAAAAGCAAACTCCGTCGAGTTTGCTTTCTAGGTTGCTTAGCTTAAAGAATTGTTGGCCATGATTTCATCAATAAAGCCATATTCAAGCGTTTCTTGGGCACTCATCCAGTAATCACGTTCCGCATCTGCATGAATTTGCTCAACTGATTTACCTGAGTTAGTCGCAAGGATTTGCTCCAAAGTCTTACGAGTTTTAAGCAAGTGCTCTGCAGCGATTGCCATATCTGTCTGTTGGGTACCACCACCTGTACCACCCATTGGTTGATGAATCATGTACTCAGCATTTGGAAGCATAAAGCGTTTGCCTTTTGCGCCACTTGATGCAATGACAGTCCCCATGGATGCAGCCATTCCCATAACGATTGTTTGGACATCTGCCTTGATAAAGTTCATGGTATCAACGATTGCCAAACCAGCTGACACAGAACCTCCAGGTGTATTGACATAAAGGTAAATATCCTTTGTACTATCTTGGGCATCCAAGAAAAGTAATTGGGCGATAACGGAGTTGGCCATGTTGTCTTCGACTGGCCCAGTTAGCATGATGATGCGGTCTTTCAGAAGACGAGAGTAAATGTCATAGGAACGTTCTCCACGGCTTGTTTGTTCAATAACTACAGGAATCATTCATTTCTCCTTTTATGTTTTATGTTGAATTTTCTTAGTCTTACGACTCAATACAAAACTATTATATCTTTTTGGTCAAAAAAGGTCAAATTTTTGCTCTATTCTCTAAACAGAAACAAAAACTCAACCTCCTTTCAAGTCAAAAACGAACTTCTAGTTTCACTATTTACTTTGGGATTTTATTTCGTACCGAACAAGCGGTCTCCAGCATCTCCAAGTCCTGGAACGATATAGCCATGTTCATTCAAATGTTCGTCCAAGGCTGCTGTAAAGATTTCGACATCTGGGTGAGCTGCTTGAAGAGCTTTCACTCCCTCTGGAGCAGCTACTAGGCAGACAAACTTGATATTTGAAGCGCCACGTTTTTTAAGCGAGTCAACGGCCAAGATAGCTGATCCACCTGTTGCAAGCATTGGATCGACGACAAAGATTTGACGTTGGTCAATGTCCTCAGGCAATTTCACCAAGTATTCAACTGGTTGAAGGGTTTCTTCATCACGATACATACCGATATGACCAACTTTTGCTGCTGGAACCAAGCTCAAGAGTCCATCTACCATCCCGATACCTGCACGCAAGATTGGGACAATCGCCAATTTTTTACCAGCCAATTGTTTTTGAACTGTTTTTGTGATTGGTGTTTCGATTTCCACGTCTTCAAGTGGAAGATCACGAAGTACTTCATATCCCATCAACATTGCAATCTCATCTACTAGCTCACGAAAAGCTTTTGTAGAAGTGTCTGTACGACGCAAGATTGACAATTTGTGTTGAATCAGTGGATGATTAATGACTTCAATTTTTCCCATTTTCTGAATTCCTTCTTTCAATTTATTCTTCTTATTATATCAAAAAATGGTTTAAAAAGCTTTCTAAACCATTTATTTTTATTAATTTTTAAATCAAATCTGCCTCTTGAAGAGCTGCCTGAACAGTCTCTAATGGTAAATGGGTTAATTCAGTGCCTTTTTCATGATAAAGGTACTGGGCATAGTCATCCATTCGGTACTGGTTGATATAAACCACGCGCTTGCAACCAACTTGTAGCAGTTGTTTGGTGCAGTTCAGACAAGGGAAATGGGTCACATAGGCTGTAAATCCTCTTGGAACCCCTCGTTCAGCCCCTTGCAAGATGGCGTTGACCTCCGCGTGAAGGGTTCGAACACAGTGTCCTTCAATGACCAAACATTCGTGGTCAATACAGTGCTCCGTTCCTGATACGGAACCATTGTAGCCTGTTGAAATGACCTTATTGTCCTTAACTAGGACAGCTCCTACTTTGGCGCGTTTACAAGTGGAACGATTAGCAATCAGTAAGGCCTGGGCTGCAAAGTACTCATCCCAAGCTAGTCTTTTTTCTGTCATAAGTCTTCTCCTTGTCCTCTATTTTTTGAAAAATGGCAAGCGTAAATCTGCAATCTTTTCAGCTGGAACCTTCATGCCATCCTTAATCCATTTAAGCAGAACCGATACGATGGCAGAGCTCCAAAACGAATGAAGGTAGCTGCTGACGCCCTTTGATTTTCCATGGTATTTTTCCAGAAATTCCTGCATGGCTTGGACAAAAATCTTTTCCAAGTGGTAGTCCAGAGCAAGTTGGATAATCTTGGCTTCTTTCTTGGCTGCTCTGAAAAGGTGAACCCAGACCAGATAAAGATCGGTTTTGACATCGTACTGGCTCAATTGTTCCATGATATTGTGAACGCTACGTTTAAAGACGCTTTCTAAAATCGCTTCCTTGGAGTCATAGTTGCGATAGAAGGCAGCGCGAGAAACACCTGCCCGCTTGACCAACTCTGAGATACTAATCTTAGCCAAGTCTTTTTTCTCCAGAAGTTGCAAAAGAGCCGTCTCAATCGCTTCTCTGGTCAAAAAATTGGATTCTTGATTTGATTTTCTGAGATTTTCAAGAGATTTTTCAGATATTTTACGTTCAGACATAACAATTTCTTTCTACTTGTGACAACAGAGAGGTGGTACTTTTGTTTCAAGGGCTTTCATGATATAATTGTAAAAAAAGACAGAACCTTTGTCAATGTATAAGTGACAAAGATGGAGAATTTCTATGACTTGGAAGATTGTGGCTGACTCGGGTTGTGATTATCGTCAATTGGTAACTCCTGCTATTGATACTGAATTTATTAGTGTTCCTTTAACCATTCAAGTGGCTGATCAGGTCTTTATTGACGATGCCAATCTCGACATTGATCGTATGATGGAAACCATGTATGCGACTTCTGAGGCTTCAAAATCAGCTTGCCCTAGCCCTGATGATTACTTGCGTGCATTTGAAGGTGCTAAGCATATCTTTGTCGTTACCATCACTGGTACCCTTTCTGGTAGCCATAACAGTGCACAACTTGCTAAAAATATCTACCTCGAAGAACACCCTGACACTCAGATTCATGTGATTGATAGTTTATCTGCAGGTGGGGAAGTTGACTTGCTCGTAGAAAAATTAAACGACTTGATTGACCAAGGACTTTCTCATGAGGAAGTTGTTGAAGCTATTACAGCCTACCAAGAAAAAACGAAGTTGCTTTTTGTCCTTGCTAAGGTAGATAACTTGGTAAAAAATGGTCGTTTGAGCAAGCTTATCGGTACGGTCGTTGGCCTTCTCAACATCCGTATGGTCGGAGAGGCGAGTAATGCTGGAACCCTAGAACTGCTCCAAAAGGCTCGTGGACCAAAAAAATCCCTTCAAGCAGCCTATGAAGAACTCATCAAAGCTGGCTACGCTGGTGGCCGTATCGTCATGGCTCATCGCAGCAATGAAAAATTCTGTCAGCAATTGTCAGAGCGCTTGCTGGAAACATTCCCACAAGCTGAAATTAAGATTCTTCCAACATCTGGTCTCTGCAGTTTCTATGCAGAAGATGGCGGTTTGTTGATGGGATATGAAATTAACTAAGATTATGAGCAACAAGAGATGCCAAGCATCTCTTGTTTTTTGTGGTACAATAGAGCTATGAAACATTTTGATACTATTGTCATCGGTGGAGGTCCTGCTGGCATGATGGCTACGATTTCCAGTAGCTTTTATGGTCAGAAAACTCTTCTCATCGAAAAAAATCGCAAACTTGGTAAAAAATTAGCTGGAACAGGCGGTGGTCGTTGTAACGTAACCAACAACGGGAGTTTAGACGACCTACTGGCTGGCATCCCTGGGAATGGGCGCTTTCTTTACAGTGTCTTCTCCCAGTTTGATAACCATGATATCATCAACTTTTTTACGGAAAATGGAGTCAAACTTAAGGTCGAGGACCACGGACGCGTCTTTCCTGCTAGCGACAAGTCTCGTACCATTATCGAGGCGCTGGAAAAGAAAATCACTGAACTCGGTGGTCAAGTTGCTACTCAAACAGAGATTTTTTCAGTTAAAAAAGTGGATAACCAGTTTGTCCTAAAATCTGCAGATCAAACCTTCACTTGTGATAAACTGATTGTGACAACTGGTGGTAAATCCTATCCTTCTACAGGTTCAACTGGATTTGGACATGAGATCGCCCGCCATTTTAAGCACACCATTACCGAGCTTGAGGCGGCCGAGAGTCCGCTTCTGACTGATTTCCCTCACAAAGCGCTTCAGGGCATTTCACTAGACGATGTGACCCTAAGCTATGGCAAGCATGTCATCACTCATGATTTGCTCTTTACCCACTTTGGTTTATCTGGCCCTGCTGCCCTACGCATGTCCAGCTTTGTCAAGGGTGGTGAGATCCTCTCACTGGATGTCTTGCCTCAACTTTCTGATAGCTATTTGATGACATTTTTAGAAGAAAACCGTGAAAAATCCTTGAAAAATGCCTTAAGAACCTTGTTGCCAGAACGCTTAGCGGAATTTTTTGTGCAAGGCTATCCTGACAAAGTCAAACAGATAACTGAAAAAGAACGCGAGCAACTTCTCCAGTCCATCAAGGCCCTCAAAATCCCTGTCACTGGCAAAATGTCCCTTGCCAAGTCCTTTGTCACCAAAGGAGGCGTCAGTCTTAAGGAAATCAATCCTAAAACTCTGGAAAGTAAGCTCGTTCCTGGGCTCCACTTTGCTGGCGAGGTACTGGATATCAATGCCCACACGGGTGGCTTTAACATCACTTCTGCCCTCTGTACCGGCTGGGTGGCAGGCTCAAATCCAATAAATACCAAATAAGAAAGGAAGTCCTTTGGAACATATTATTTTACTAAGAGGCGTTACTCCTAATGGAAAAAATGCTATCCCGAAAATGTCTTATTTGGCAGATATTTTGACAGAAGCTGGGTTTCAACACGTTCGAACCTATATTCAAAGTGGGAATATCATTCTTGAAAGTGACTTGGATTTGGAAGAAATACGAGAACGCGTTCATACTCTGATAAAGGAAAAAATTGGAGCTGACTTAAAAATGGTTATCAAGAATAAGGACGATTTTGAAAAGATTGTTCAAGAGAACCCATTTAGAGAAGACTATCTTCATGATCGTGTACATGTGATTCTTTATCAGGGATTTATCCAAAGTCTGCCATTAGAAAATTTGAAAGCTGACTACGGTGAGGAAGAAATTTGTGTAGGCGATCACTGTCTCTACCTCTATCTCCCTAGAACTGCAAAACGAAAAAAGCTCAATACCAACTATCTTGAAAAACTGTTTGGCGTGGATCTGACCATGAGAAAGCTAAATGTAGTAGAAAAGTTACTAACAAAATAGGAGAACAAGATGAACAGACGCGAAACAGTCGAATTTGTCAACATGTGCATGATTAAAAACGGTGACAAGGTTCTGGTCGAAGATCGAGTTAGTCCCGACTGGCCTGGCATCACTTTTCCTGGTGGTCATGTAGAGCGTGGGGAATCTTTTACCGACGCAGTTATCAGAGAAGTCAAGGAAGAAACTGGACTAACCATATCCAAACCTCAACTTTGTGGTATCAAAGACTGGTACGATGACGAGGATTACCGCTATGTCGTCCTTTTTTACAAGACAGAACACTTTAATGGTGAACTCCAATCTTCAGATGAAGGTACTGTTTGGTGGGAAGATTTGCAAAATCTGTCTCATCTAAAACTTGCAACTAAGGATATGTCAGACATGCTGCGTGTTTTTTTAGAAGACGATTTAAGTGAATTCTTTTACTACAAAGACGGTGACGACTGGCTTTATGAGTTAAAATAAAAGAGCAGAAAAAAATTACCTGAGCTTCAAAAGTTAAATTTTGAAGCTCATGTAATTTCTTAGTCCTTTTTAATCTGATAATAAATAAGGTCCGCAACATAGTCTTTTCTCTCCACACCATTGGTAATGGTTTTTAGATAAGACATTCCCGCTTTTTCCATGATACGACCTGAAGCTGGGTTGAGACTGGCGTAACGAGCTCTGACTTTTTGAAAGCCTGCTTGAGTAAAACAAAAGTCTAAGACAGCTTTCAAGGCCTCCGTCATCATACCACGACCCCAATAATTTTTTCCTAAAATATACCCAACCTCACAGCTAGAGTCGATCTCATCCATTTCAACGATGCTGATATCTCCTATCACTTGCTCAGGGTTTTCTTTGAGACAAATGGCCCATTTGTAATAGTTAGGATTGGTATAGGATGCAACCCAATTTCGAATCGAGTTCCGAGTCACCTCAACATCAGGATGAGGAGCCCAGGTGACATAGGTCAGATTCTCAGCAGACGAAGCCCAATTTTGAAACATGGCTTCTGCATCACTCTTCACAAATCTTCTCAAAATCAAACGTTCTGTCTGTAACATTTGCGTACCGATTGCTTTCATAATGTTACCTCGCTTTCTAAGCTTAAGGCAAGACGCTGAAAAGGTTCAATAGAACCTTCTTCGCTTACTTATTTCTAGATTCAGAGTAAAAACCTCCACTGGATCTTCTTCGCTTTCTCATTTCTAGGCTCAGGGTAAAAAGGTCCCCCGGACCTTTTTACTCCCAAAAGTCATCAAATACGGTGATTGGTAGGTGGCGTTTGTGTTGTCCTTTATGCCACCAGTTTTCGATAGTCGCTTGGGCTTCTGGACTGATGGTTTTGCCTTCTAGGTAGTCATCAATCTCTTCATAAGTGACTCCAAGGGCGACTTCATCAGCCAGCCCTGGTTTATCTTCTTCTAGGTCTGCTGTTGGGATTTTTTCATAAAGGGCTGGGTCTGCACCAAGCTCCTTCAAGAGTTGTTTTCCTTGACGTTTATTGAGGCGGTAAAGAGGGAGAATATCCGCACCACCGTCACCAAACTTGGTAAAAAAGCCTGTGATATTTTCCGCGGCATGGTCTGTCCCAATAACCGCTCCGCTATGGGCACCTGCAAGAGCATATTGGGCAATCATACGACTACGAGCTTTAATATTGCCCTTGTTAAAGTCTGAAACAGGACTTCCTGTCGCTTCAACTGCTGCTGTCATTGCATCAGCTGATTCCTTTATATTCACAACCAAGTTGACATCTGGCTGGATGAAAGCAAGAGCTTTTTGAGCATCTGCTTCATCAGCTTGCACGCCATATGGCAGGCGGACAGCGATAAATTGGTAGCTGTCATCTCCTGTCTCTGCCCGCATTTCTTCCATAGCTAATTGCGCCAAGCGCCCTGCCAAGGTTGAGTCCTGACCCCCAGAAATCCCTAGTACAAAAGTTTTAAGGAAGGGATGTTTTTTTAGGTATTTTTTTAAGAAGTCAATTGAACGACGGATTTCTTCCTGGGCATCGATTACTGGTTTGACACCCAATTGCTGGATAATGGTCTCTTGCAAACTCATTCTTCCTCTCCTTCACCAAGGGCTTCCTTGCGCATCTTATCAATCAAGTCCATCTTATCCTGCCAAATATCACGCGCCAAGTCCACTGGATAATGTTGCGGATTGAGTACCCGTTTATACTCATCCCAAAGCTTGTCAAATTCCTTACGTGCATAGGCCTGAATCTCAGTCAAACTAGGCAAGCTATAAACTAATGTTCCTTCTTTGAAAATATCCACCAAGAGAGGAACGGCATCAAAATTACGAACGGTTTTTTTGATGTAAGTATAAGTTGGATGGAACATCTTGATTTCTGTCATGCCACTCACATCCACACCATCATAAGTAATGTAGTCACCTTCTGACTTGCCTTTTTCACGACTGGTAATGCGCCATACCTGTTTCTTACCTGGCGTAGACACTTTTTCCGCATTATTAGACAGTTTGATGGTATTGCGCATCTGACCATTTTCATCTTCAATAGCCACAATCTTATAAACTGCACCAAGAGCAGGCTGATCATAGGCTGTAATCAGCTTGGTTCCCACACCCCAGACATCAATCTTGGCCTTTTGCATCTTGAGGTTAAGGATAGTATTTTCATCAAGGTCATTAGAAGCATAAATCTTAGCCTCTGTGAATCCAGCCTCGTCTAGTTGCTGACGGACTTTCTTAGAAATGTAGGCAATATCCCCAGAGTCAATCCTCACACCCATAAAGTTAATCTGATCACCCAGTTCACGCGCCACCTGAATAGCAGCTGGCACACCGATGCGAAGTGTATCATAAGTATCTACTAAAAAGACACAATCACGATGGGTCGCCGCATAGGCCTTGAAGGCTTCATAGTCGTTTCCATAAACCTGTACCAAGGCATGGGCATGAGTCCCCAAGACCGGAATATCAAAGAGCTTACCAGCACGCACGTTACTGGTTCCATTGGCGCCACCAATCACGGCTGCGCGTGTTCCCCAGATAGCTGCATCCATTTCTTGCGCACGACGTGTCCCGAACTCCATCAAGGGTTCATCCTCAATGACCGAACGAATACGTGCTGCCTTAGTCGCTATCAAGGTTTGAAAGTTAACGATGTTCAAGAGAGCCGTTTCGACCAATTGGCATTGGGCTAGAGGTCCTTCAACCTGCACAATCGGTTCATTAGCAAAAACCAAGTCCCCTTCCTGTGCAGAACGAACCGTTAGTTCTAACTTGAGATTTCGTAGGTAATCTAAGAACGCCCCATGATAGCCAAGCGACTCCAAGTAGGCAATATCGCTATCTGAAAAGCGCAAGTCTTCAAGATAGTTCACAATTCTTTCCAAACCAGCAAAAACTGCATAACCGTTGTTAAACGGTTGCTGACGGAAATAAACTTCAAAGACCGCCTTTTTATTGTGAATCCCTTGGTCAAAGTAAACTTGCATCATATTGATCTGGTACAAGTCCGTGTGCAATGTCAAACTATCATCTGGATACATCTGTTTTCCTTCTTCCTTTTTTACAAAGGTATGAACGTATTCTACCACTTTCACACCATCCGATAAATTAGTACTATTATAACACATTTTACCGAGATTGATAAAAAGATAACAAGCTATTCTCCACTCTCCAGTTCATCCATATCTCGCTCAAACTTTTTTTGAGCCCATTCTCCATAACTTTTAAGGCCGAGATTGCCGATAAAAACCCAAGGAAGGTAAATCAGATAAGTAATGGCCCAAGCAGACAAATATTTAACGTTCAGAGGATTGTGCTGATAAATTTCGATATTGAATTGATAATTCTCCAACATCAAGAGAGTTGTAATAGCGAGAGTCACCAGCAAACACCCTACAATCGTAAAATGAAAACGACTATAGTAGGTCACTCCAAGTCGTCGTGCACGATTGAAAAAGAAGAAAATTCCTAAAAGAAGGGTAACCAGAAGAATATTAGGATTAAAAAGAGCAGGTGCTAATACAGCTACCAAATAACTTAGCAGAATGAGTCCGATAAACACATGAAAAGACTCTGTCCCAGCTTTGTTGATCAGTTGCTCTTCTCTTTCGTCTAATAATTGGTAATAAAAAAATCTATTTTTCATCTTCTTCCTCCCAAACTTGCTGATTTCTGCGATTCAAGTATAGGATAACTCTATCCATAGAATAACTCCCAACGAGATAGATGATAACTGCTAGAACCACTTTTAGGGAGTACTTCCAAGTCAATAGACTGACCAGTTCCTCGCGATTGCCTACGATATCAATCAATAAAACCACTATAGAAAATCCCAAAGCAGATAAAATTCTTTCTTTTCCAGTATTCTCAACAATATCTCGAATGTCAATTCCAACATACATGCGGCGAATAATGGCATACAAACCGACTCCAATCAATAAAAGTAATTCTGGTAAATAGGACAAAAGCGTTAAATTGAAAATATAAACTTTGGCAAAAATTTCCAGTGCCAAAAATAGGCACATTCCCAAAAGAATTTCTCCTGAAATCTTTCCATCCAATTTTTCCGTACGTTCATCTTTGATCACAAGTTTCTTTCTATTTTTCATCTTCTTCCTCCCAAAATAATTGATCTAAAGTTTTGCCTAAGCATCTGCAAATGGACTGGCAAAGGGAGAGACTAGGATTGTATTTCCCAGCTTCAATCAAGCCTATAGTTTGCCTAGTAACACCCACAGCTTCTGCCAAATCCCCTTGTGTCAAGTCAAGCTCCACCCGAGCTAATTTTAATTTTAAATTTTTAGCCACTAGCGTCCTCCTTCACATTTTTAAAAAGTTGCGCTTCTTTTAAAAACATTATACCATATATCTAACTTAATGCAATATATAAATGTCATTTTGTAAGATTTTATTAACAAAAAAACTCTCTACCACAGAAAATAGAGAGTTTTGAATTTAAATATAGGATTTCAAAATATCGACGACATCACTTCTTTTCTTGACCTGATAGGCCCTGATTCCCAATTTCTGGACTGCGCTTGTATTGTCCTCAATATCGTCTAGAAAGATACAATTTGCGGGATCTAGCTGGTATTTGTCAAGAATCTCCTTAAACATTGCCAAATCAGGCTTTATAGCTTTTATATCACAGGATAGGACAAAACCATCTAAAAGCTCCTTTAAGGGAGATAGTTGGTCTTCCAGCAAGTCATAAAATACCTTTGAGGTATTGGACAAGACAAAGATGCGATGTCCCTTTTTCTTTACTTCTGACAAGACAGGAAAGACTTCTGTATAAATATCAATGTAGCTAGGCCAATTCCAGATAACTTCTTCGACCTTCTTTTGATAGGTACTTCCAATCATCGACACAACTTTAAGCACCAATTCTTCTCTAGACATAGTCCCAAGATCTAATCTTTCCCAAAGCCCCGACTGAAAAATGGTCTTATCTAAAATCAGATAATCTTTCTTCGTATCCGAAACGCCTTGCAAAATCTTATCCTTGTTCCATTCTAATAAGACGTTGCCCATATCTAGTATGATGTCCATTAGCCCACCTCCATAATTATGTGAAGATTTCCTCTCTGCTTTATGCCTTCATGTTTACCTTACAAATCCTTTTGGTAATAAAATCTTTGCCCTGTGTAGGGATAGTCTTTCAAAGCAAAAACTTCCTTGTAGCCATGCCTTTGGTAAAAGTCTGGCGCTTGAAACTGGTAAGTATTGACAAAAGCAAAACGACAGTTTCGATTCTTAGCTTCACTTTCTGCTTGCTGCAATAGTTTTGAACCGATTCCCTGTCCTCGCGATTCCTCTTTCACAAACAAATACTCGATTTCCAACCAATTTCCGAAAGTCTCTGCTACCAAGCCCGCCAAGAGATTGCCCTTTTCATCTTCGACATAAAGATTCAGTGGCTCGCTTTCAGCCTCTTCTCTTTTGGAGCGATTATAAGCACGAATCAAATTCCCTATTTCTTGCGCTTTATGAGATTCCTTATTTTCCAATCTAACGTACATCCAAACCTCCTTCGAACTGTTACAGCTTGATTATAATCTTATTTCAATAGACTGTCAAACTAGAAAAACTCACCAAACAGAGTTGATGAGTTCATGATTTATTTTCTAAATTTCCACTGACTATAAATCCCAAAAACAAGGATCCAGATAGCAGAACCAACTGCCCCCATGAAAGTGGACTCTTGCAAAAAGAGAGTCACAAAAACAAAGACAAAAAAGAGAATGGTTAGGGGATTAAGCAAGCGATACTGAGGCATGAGGTAGCCATCAGCCATGAAGTCTTGTGACTTGCGGTATTTGAGATGAGCCACCATAATCAAGATATAAATCGCGATGTAAACACCTGATGAGGATGCGGTGATCAAAGCAAAGGCATCTGAAACACCTGGCAAAACATTGATAAAGGCAGCCAGAGCAATCAAAATCGCTGAGGCGATGATGGCATTTTGAGGTACATTGTGGCGAGAAAGAGTATCTGCCTTGATCGCTTTTAAAAAGCGATTGGGTGAATCATGGGCAATCTGGTAGAGGTGTCGCCCTGTTGAATAGAGGGTTGAATTAAGAGCAGATGCTGCCGACGTCAAAACAACGAAGTTAATCAGAGCTGCCGCCCACTTGATCCCTGCCAGTTCAAAGACCGTTACAAATGGTGAATCTGAAGAAGCAAGTTCTCTCCAGGGAATAATAGACATAATGGCTAATAGGGCTCCACCATAGAAGAAGACAATTCTGAGAGGAATTTCTTTAACTGCTTTTGGCAAAACCTGACGAGGATTCTTGGTTTCAGAAGTTGTCACTCCGATAAATTCAATCATCAGATAGGCAAAAAATACCATTTGAAAGGCCATGACAAAGTTCATGACTCCGTTTGGGAAAAGAGAGAACTGGTTGCTGATATTTGCCAAACTTGCAGCACCATGCGGTGTCTCAAATCCTGTCAAGACCATAAAGATCCCTGTCGCAATCATAGCTAAAATAGCCACAATTTTAACCATAGCAAACCAAAACTCGACTTCTCCAAAGAGCTTAACCGCAATCAGATTGACCAAGGCCAAAATCGTTAAAAAGACAATCTGAATCAACCAACTAGGCCAAGAAGGAAACCAAAACTGAACATAATGCGAAATCGCAGTGATTTCCGCCATACCGATAAAGACAACTGACAACCAATAAGACCAAACTGAGAAATGACCCCAACCTTTACCCAAATGACGGGTGATAAAATTGATAAAGGTATGTTGTTCTGGATCCTGATATAGCATCTCCCCAACAGCCCTCATCATCAAAAACATAAAGGCTCCTGTAATCATATAAATCAGGATGATAGAAGGGCCTGTCAGGCTGATAGAGCGACCGGCACCTAGGAAAAGACCTGTTCCGATTGTTCCCGCAATAGCCATCACCTGAACATGACGATTGGTTAGACCACGTTCCATCTTATTTTTTTTCTTATTTTCACTCATATAGTCTCCTATTTTATTCAAAAAACCAAAAAGGAGTTGAGCAAGTCAAAGCCTCTACTACTCCTTTTTCATTCTATTCAGGCTGTTTTTTCAACCTTTAAGATTTTGACATCATAGCTACCAACTGGTGTCTCGATGGTCGCTGTATCACCAGTCTTTTTACCGATCAAGGCTTGTCCAATCGGGCTTTCATTTGAAACCTTACCAGCAAAAGCATCTGCACCTGCAGAACCGACGATGATATAGACTTCTTCGTCATCTTCCCCGATTTCTTGAATAGTTACAGTCTTACCGATAGCCACTTCATCTTGGGCAACTGCATCGCTATTAACGATTTCAGCATAGCGGATTTTTGTTTCTAGACTTGAAATTTGTCCTTCAACAAAAGCTTGCTCATCCTTGGCTGCTTCGTACTCGCTGTTCTCTGAAAGGTCTCCATATGAACGAGCAATTTTGATACGTTCTACCACTTCAGGACGACGGACGAGTTTCAACTCCTCTAATTCTTTTTCTAGTTTTTCCTTTTCTTCAAGGGTCATTGGGTAAGTTTTTTCTGCCATTTTTCTCAACTTTCTTTTCTTAATTTGTTTTTAAAACAAAATTATGTGGAAAACCACATAATTTTAGTTTGAACTACTTGATTGTGTCAGTTTGCTATTGATATGTTCAGCAACGTTTTGATCATGTTCTTCTTTTGTCGTTGCGAAGTACACTTTACCATCTTCGACATTGGCTACAAAGTACAAGTACTCACTCTTTGTCTGATTTACACTTGCTTCGATGGCATCCAGACTTGGACTGTCTACTGGTCCAGGCATGAGCCCAAGGTGTGTATAAACATTGTAAGGTGAATCAATCGTCGTATCAATTCCAGCATCATCCGCTAGACTAATCTTTTGACCAAGCTTGCCTTGGGCATACAGGATAGCGATATTACTTTGAAGCGGCATACCGAGATTTAGGCGGTTATAGAAGACACCAGCAATCTTCTTGCGGTCTTCCGTCTTGGCACCTTCTTTTTCAACAAGAGAAGCGATACTGAGCAATTCATTGACAGTCAGATTCTTTTCTTTGATCGTAGCGTAATATGGTGACAAGGCTTTATCCATAGCAGCTAACATCTCATCAATCAAACTTTCAACTGTAGTGCTTTCTTTGATGGTATAAGTTGCTGGGAAAAGGTAACCTTCTAGGCGATAACGAACCCCGCTATCTTTTGTTGGTAGACTTCCAAGCAAGTTTGGATACTTGGCTACTACTTGAGAGATGAAGGTTTCATCTTGAGCTTTTGCTAAGAAGGCATCCGCTGTAAGCGGCTCTTTAAAGTCACCTTGAAGTTGACCTACCGTTTGAGCAATTTGCTCCAAAGTATATCCTTCTGGAATTGTCAAGCTTGCAAGAGCTGGTTCTTGTGGTTCAGGAGTTCCACCTTTCTGCAATTCTTGGATCAATTCATCTGTACTCATGCTCTTCTTCAAGTTGTAATAACCTGATTTTAAGTCTGCACTCTTATATTTAGCATACAAACTAAAGATAAGTCCATGTTTTACCAAACCAGATTTTTCCAAAGTGCTCCCAATTTCTTGAACATTTGAACCTTCTGGGATTTGAACCGTTACGTAGTCCTTAGAGCTCGCATCAACTGGTTTTAAGGATTCTTGAACATAACCATAACCAAAGAAGCCACCAATACCTACGAGCACTAGGAAAACTAAGAAAGTTAGCAAGCAGCCTTTCGCTTTTGATTTCTTCTTTTTCTTAGCTGGCTTTGTTCCTTCGCGACGACTGCGTAGTGGAGCATTCGCTAGATCATCAACTTGCTCAACTGGAGCAGGTACTACATTCTCTACAACAGGAGGGACCGATTCTTCTTTTTTGTCATCTGTTTTATAGGAAACAGCCACTTTAGTTGGAGTAGTATTAAACTCTTTCTCTTCCTTTTTAGGCTCTACAGCATCAATCTTGGCTGGTGCAGGCTCTTCTTCTGGTGCTGGTGCTGTCACTTCGCTTGATTCAAAACTTGGGCGTGGTGGCACACTTGGGGCATTTTTAAGGATTTCATCGACAGTTGACAGAGAGTCTACCATTAAATCTTCTGTGGCAAGATTGGATTCTTGTTCAGAAGGGGCAGGTGGAGTTACTTGAGAAGATGGAGTTGGTGGGGTAGTTGGACTTTCATCCTCTTTTCCTCTTCTTTCTCTCTCTCTGACTCTCTCTAAATCGCGTAAAATCTGTTCTTTAAAGCTTAATGTTTCTTCTTCTCTTGATTTCTCGCTCAAAAGCTTTACCTCCTTGTTGGCAATCCATAACATTATATCTTAAAAGTCGCAGAAAAGCAACAAAAGATACCTTTCTCCAACTATATTTCTTGTTTTCAAGGCTTCCAGACCATATCATACCATGTTTCCCCAGCAAAGCTTGACTGGGATATTCCTTCATTAACAAAGCCATGTTTTTCGTAATAGGAGATAAGGTAATCATGACAGGTCAGGTTAATGCCTTCTCTTTCGTGTTCCAAAGCGACTTCTTTCAGAGCTGTCAGTAGTTTTTTGCCCACTCCCAAAGCTTGCGCTTCCTTAGCTACCGACAGGCTCGTTACTGAGATATAGCCACCAGACCGATGACTATGGTCTTCTACTTCTTCAGTAAAGGACTGATCATGTAGATGACGGTGTGGGACGACTGGACCTTCGATATAACCAAGGATACGTCCCTCCTTTTCAGCTACGAGAAAACTGGTCTGAATTTCCCGCAAATGCACCTCAAAGACCGAACGAGGAATCGCTTCTTCAAGGGAGAAATTCTCTAGCTCTATCTCTATAATCCGATCTAAATCCGAAAATCTTGCTTGTCTGATTTTCATATTTCCTCCTGATAAAAAGGATTAACCCAAGTCAAATACCATTCAGAACCACTGCCATAATGGCTCTCTGTCACTTCTTCCTCAACAAAGCCATTCATTTCAAAATATGATAGTAACTCATCAGGACTTTGCAAAAGAATACCTTGGTAATCTAGCTCGACAGTCACCTGTTTCAAGGCTGCAAGAAGAAGAGTTCCCAGCCCTTGTCCCCAATTATTCGGATGAATAGTCAATGATTTTATTTCTATCCATTTGGGATAAAGAGACTGAGCTTCTCCTAAAACATAGCCTAGGAGCTGATTTTCATCCCCAACTACAAGAAAGGTACCCGCAGTCTTGCGGATACTCTCTTCTAAGGATTGGCGGCTAAGTGCCTCTTCTAACGAAAGAGTGGCTTCTTCAATCGCCAACACTTCTTCTAAATCTGATAGGGTAGCTTGCCTTATTGTGATTGGAATTTCCATCTGTTTTCCTTATTGGACGTTGCTTGTCAAGTTAGACAAAAGACGTTCAAATGAATATTCATAGGTTTGGATGTCTCCCGCCCCCATAAAGACATAAACAGCATTGTCATGGTCTAGGAGTGGAGAAACATTTTCAACAGTGATAACCTGGTGTTTCTTGTTGATTTTATTGGCTAGGTCTTCTACCTTGACATCACCATGGTCCACTTCACGGGCTGATCCATAGATTTGCGCTAGGTAGACGGCGTCTGCCTGATTCAATGCATGGGCAAATTCGTCCAACAAGGCAATGGTTCTTGTAAAGGTATGCGGTTGGAAGATTGCCACGATTTCCTTGCTTGGATATTTTTGACGAGCCGCATCCAAGGTTGCAATGATTTCTGTTGGATGGTGGGCGAAGTCATCAATGATCACTGTATCATTGACAATTTTCTCAGTGAAACGACGTTTAACACCTGCAAAAGTTTTCAAGTGTTCACGGACCAAGTTCAAATCAAATCCAGCTGTATAAAGAAGACCAATAACAGCTGTCGCATTCATGATATTGTGACGACCAAAGGTTGGAATGTGAAATTGTCCCAATTCTTGTCCACGGAAGTGAACTGTAAAGGTCGAACCAGTCGTAGAACGTAGGAGATCGCTAGCTACAAAGTCATTACCCTCAGCTTCAAACCCATAGTAATAGATTGGAGCATTGGCTGTGATCTTACGCAACTCAGCATCCTCACCGTATACAAACAAACCTTTCGTGATTTGTTTGGCATAGTCGTTAAAGGCATTGAAAACATCCTCTAGACTTGTAAAGTAGTCTGGATGGTCAAAGTCAATGTTGGTGATGATAGAGTATTCTGGGTGGTAAGGCATGAAATGGCGCTCATATTCGTCTGATTCAAAGACAAAATATTTGGCATTGGCTGAACCACGACCTGTCCCGTCACCAATCAAGAAGCTGGTGTCTGTGATGTGAGACAAGACATGTGACAGCATACCTGTCGTTGAAGTTTTTCCATGAGCTCCTGCCACTCCCATGCTGACAAATTCGCGCATAAAGCTACCTAAGAATTCATGGTAACGTTTGTAGCTGATACCATTTTGATCTGCATAGGCGATTTCAACGTTGTTATCTGGACGGAAGGCATTCCCCGCGATAATCTCCACATCACCTTGTAGGTTCTTTTCATCAAAAGGAAGAATGGCAATCCCTGCCTGCTCTAGTCCACGTTGAGTAAAGTAATATTTTTCAACGTCTGAACCTTGAACCTTGTGTCCCATTTGGTGCAACATCAAGGCTAGGGCACTCATCCCTGATCCCTTGATTCCAATAAAATGATATGTTTTTGACATGCTTTTCTCCCCTACTCAGTAATTCTTGTCAGATTCAACTCTTGGGCAACCTGACGTTCCTGTTCTGTTTGCTTATTCTTTTTATTATAGATTTGACTCTTCTTTAGAAAATCATAGTTGTTCTTTTTAGCTTTTTCCGTTTGGGTTTTCGGAGTTGGATTCGCCACTTGGCCAATCTCCTCAGCTAAGATATAGTGAGACTGGCTCAAGTTTTTACTAAATTTGGCAAACTCACCTGGATTTTCCTTTTGAAATGGTGCTGTTGGTTGGTTTCCTTGACGAACAAGTGTTGAACCATTGTGTCGTCTGGTATGACTAACATCCTGAGTCAAATACTTGGCTGAACGTTTCTTCTTCAAATCCGCACGCGCCTCTTCTCGAGCCAATTCAGCATACGTTTTTTCAACTTTTTTAGGTTCTGGGCTTGGCTTTGACTCCTTGTTAACCACTGGAGAAACTACAGTCTCTTCCTCATTGATAGGAGACCATTCCAAATAGTTCTTATCGCGGTAATCACCTTTGATATTGCTAATAAAGTCTGACTCATCGTACAAGTCCATGACTGGCATTTCGGTCAGCATGATCTCATCATCTGACACCAATGGAAATCGATCTTGTTTCATTTTGTATTTCCTTTCAACACTTCATTATAGCGTATTGTCTTGATTTTTCAAGTGCTGGCTTCAGAAATTCCCAAAATTTCACGAATTTCTGCCAAACTGAGACTCGCACGCGACTCCGTACCATCTAAAACTTGGGAAACCAAATGTTTTTTCTGCTCTTGAAGTTCTTGAATTTTTTCTTCAATAGTCCCCTTGGTAATCAAACGATAAACCTCGACCATCTGCTCCTGCCCCATTCGGTGAGCGCGTCCGATGGCCTGGGCTTCGACAGCCGGATTCCACCAGAGATCAACCAAAATAACCGTGTCAGCTCCTGTCAGATTGAGACCGACACCACCCGCCTTAAGGGAGATAAGAAAGGCATCTCTCTCCCCTTGGTTAAAGGCCTTGGTCATCTCCTGTCTGTCATGAGCAGGAGTTGAACCTGTGATTTTGAAGGAGGTCAAGCCCAAGTCTGGGAGTTCTTGCTCGATTTTTTCCAACATTCCTTTGAACTGGGAGAAAATCAAGACACGATGCCCACCATCAGCCACTTGTAGCAATAAATCTCGGAGACTATCCAATTTACCACTAGCTCCTTGGTAATCGTCCATGAAGAGAGCCGGCGTATCGCAGATTTGACGCAAACGCATGAGTCCAGATAAGATTTCTACCCGACTTCTCTGGAATTCTTGATCGGTCACTTGCTCTAGGCGGTCTCGCATCTGTTGCAACTGGGCTAGATAGATGGCCTTCTGCTGGTCTTCCAGTTCATTTTTATAGACGACTTCAATCAGGTCAGGCAGTTCTGTAAGAACTTCTTCTTTCTTACGCCTCATGACGAAGGGTTTGATAAACTGCGCGACTCGGTCAGCCGGTAGTTTCATAAACTCCTTTTTACTTGGTAAGAGCCCCGGAAGCACAATTTGAAAGATAGACCACAACTCTCCTAAATGGTTTTCGATGGGCGTACCTGACAAAGCAAAAACTGCTGGCACCACAAACTGGCGCAAACTCTGAGCAATCTTGGTTTGGGCATTTTTCATGACCTGAGCTTCATCTAAGAAGAGAAAATCAAAAGCCATCTCTTGATAAAGCTCGCTGTCTTGACGAAAGGTGGCATAGCTAGTCACATAGATTTGGTGATTTTCAGAAAGAATCGCTTCTCGATTCGCTTTCAAACCATGAACGACAGCCAAATCCAACTGTGGGGCAAATTTTCTAAATTCATCTGCCCAGTTGTAGATCAAACCTGACGGCGCTAAAATCAAGACCCGAGTATCTTTTGTCACCTGACTAGTCAAAAAAGCAATAGTCTGCAACGTTTTTCCTAGTCCCATATCATCGGCTAGGATGCCACCAAAACCATAGTGATGAAGCATCTGGAGCCAACGGACACCCTTTTCCTGGTAGTCTCTCAAACTCGCCTGCACCCGTATATCTCCCAAAGGAAAGTCCTCTGGATGGGTCAAATCATGAGCTAAATGCTGAAATTCTTCCGAGAAAGAGATCCTGTTTCGACCTTCAAAAAGCTGAGAAAGGCTATAAGCCAGAGATTTTCGCGCTTGGAAAGAACCATCTTTTAGCTCAACCCCCAGTTCCTGCAAATTTTGACGAATCTGCTTGGTTTCCTCATCAAAAAAGTACACTTGATCAGAAGAACTGATATAGAAATCCTGATTACTGGTCAGGGCTTTAAGTGCTTGATCAATCTCTTCTTGGGCAATCCCTTGGAAATCAAATTGGATTTCCAACAATCCTCCCTTGGACTCAATCTGAACCTGAGGAGCTTGGACGCTGTAGAGCTGATTCATCTCATCAGATAAGAAGACCTGACCCAATTTCTCAAAAGCTGGAATCGTATGGTGAAAGAAAGAATAAATTGTTTCTGGCTTCAAAGCCTGTCTCCAAGACTGAAAGTCAGCCTCAAAACCAGCCCCTAAACAAACTTGAAATAGCTGACTTTCAACGGCAACATCGCTAGCGAAAGGTAATTGTTCCAACTGTTGACGACTAGTCACCTTAACATCTCCATAGTCAAACTGGATATCCAAGCGGATGCGGCCGTCATCCTCCCTATCAAAGTAAAAGGTTGGTGAAAAGGGTCTGATTTGCAAGCGCTCGGGGGCAGACACTGTTCCTAGCAGTCCAAACAAAGACAAACAGGCGGCTAGACGGTCACGATCACTGTTGTCAAACTGGAGGCATTTCCCCCCTCTTTCCTCCTGAGGAAGCTCCTTGATTTCCTTTAGTAAGCTGATTTGTTTAGGGTTTAAGAGATAAAGATTCCCCTTACGAAAGAGAACTGCCCCTCCATAGAATACGTTAACTCGCTCAGTCTCAGAAATTTCCATCTCAAAATAATCGGGATACTCCTGCACAGAAAAAGCGAAAAGTTTCGCATCGGGATCTAAATCGTGAAATAGAAGATTTTCATAACTAGTAATCTGGTGCTCAAAATGAAAATCCTCCAAGTTCATCAGCAACTCTACCCCCTGCTCAAAAAAGGTCAGAGGGAAAAAGAGGTGACGACCTTGATTGGGGAAAAAGAGGTCTTGACTCAGTCCCTCCTCAATCAAGCCACATAAAAAAGTAAGAACTTCTTGACTAGCTATATCAAAAGCATCCCAAGACAAGTCATTTTCATAGTGTTTCCCAATCATATATGGCTTTCGATGGACTAGGACCTTCAAAAAGAGTGGGATGTCACGGATGACATAATATTTTTGACTATCAACTAAACCGATTCGGAGTGTCCAAAGGAGGCGATTGGTTCCAGCTTCCACCTGGCCTAGAGCCGATAAAGTGTAGATTTTCTCTCTCTTCTGAGGTTGGATACGCTCCAAAAAACTACCACCAAAACTAACCTTGGTTTCGACCTCTTCTTGCTCTTCATGTCCTTTTTCTAAGGCTTGTAGAATCACCTGGCCTTCTTCATCATTCTTCAGATAATGCTCGAGCGCTGCTAGGTGAACACAGTAACCTCTTTTTTGGAAAAAATCGCAAGCACAAAAAACCAGATCATCCTCTAAACTGTAGCGCAAGTCTTCTCCCGCCACACGAGTATAGAGGCGATTCCCTTTTTCCTTGATAATCTCAATATTGCCCGTTTCATAGAGTGTAACCCCCTCCATGCGCAACTTTCCCGGAATCAATTTAGCCATAGTTACCCCTTTATCTTATCTTTTCATTATACCACATTTTCCCCTACGAAAATAGCCTTCTAGGAAGACTTTTCTCCTAGAAGGCTGGATTTTTAAAGTGTAGCAAAAGTGGTCACGATGCGTTGGCAAACCTCTTCCAGTACTGACTTCGGCATAGCTACATTGAGGCGAGCATGAAGGGTTCCTTCCTCCCCAAAGTCCAAACCTCGGTTCAAGATAACCTTGGCTTTATTCTTCAAAAGCTCTTGCAAGCGGTCATCCGTTAGGTCATAGGCTGAAAAATCAAGCCAAATCAAGTAGGTACCTTGCGGTTTCATGACCTTAATCTTGGTTTCTTTGCTCAAAACATCCACTACATAGTTAATGTGGTCCTCGATGACTTCTTTTAACTCTCCTAACCAGTCCTTGCCATAACGGTAGGCAGCTTCTGTCGCCAAATAGCCCAAGCCTGAGATTTCATGTTGGTTATTGGCCAACTGGCGTTTTTGGAAAGCCACACGAAGCTTTGGATTTTCAATAACTGCATAGGAATTCTTTGTCCCAGCAATATTAAAGGTCTTAGTGGCACTGCTCAAGATAAGGGCAAAGTCTTTAAAGGTAGGATCAATGGTGTTGAAAGACTGGTGTTTGTGACCAAAGAGAGCCAAATCTTGGTGAATCTCATCTGAAACTAACAAAACACCATGCTTTTGACAGAGATGGCCAATCTTTTCTAACACTTCCTTTTCCCAAACACGTCCACCAGGATTGTGGGGATTGCAAAGGATATAAAGCTTCACATCCTCTCCCACCATATCCTTCTCCAACCGATCAAAGTCAATCTCAAATAGACCATTCTTTTCCACCAAAGAATTGTTAATCAATCTGCGATTGTTCAGTTTGACACTGCGGGCAAAAGGTGGATAGACCGGTGTGTTAATCAGAACAGCCTCTCCTTCTTTTGTAAAGGCTTGAATGGCTGTTGAAATAGCTGGCACCACTCCCTCGATAAAGACGAGAGCATCCTTGTCAAAGTGATAGCCATGTTGACTGGCTTCCCAGTCCTGAACCGACTTTATCAAAGCATCACTAGCATAGGTATAGCCATAGACCAACTGATCTGCGTAGGCTTGTACAGCTTGTTGAACTTCAGGCAAAACCACAAAGTCCATATCCGCTATCCAGGCTGGTAGAACTTCTCGATCAGCTTCCGCTTCTTTCCATTTATAGGTATGGTGCCCAAAACGATTGGGCAGGCTTGTAAAATCATACTTTCCCATATTTGTCTTATCCTTCCAAGGCTTGGCGCAAGTCCGCAATCAAATCTCTAGCATCCTCAATCCCAATAGACAAACGCAAGAGATCATCTGTCAATCCATAGGAATGGCGAACTTCTGCTGGAATATCCGCATGGGTTTGCGTCGTCGGATAGGTGATCAGACTCTCTACCCCACCCAAACTCTCAGCAAAAGAGAAGACCTTGAGGCTGTTCAAAATATGAGGAATACGTTTCTCATCCACTACTTTAAAGGAAATCATTCCCCCACGACCAGTATAGAGAACTTCCTTGACTGCTGGAGAATCCTTCAAAAAGGCAACCACTTCTTGGGCATTAGCTGTCGAACGCTCCATACGAAGAGACAAGGTCTTAAGACCACGAATCAACTGATAACTATCAAACGGTGACAAGACCGCACCTGTCGTATTGAGATTGTAGAAAAGTTGCTCATATAGTTCTAAACTATTAGTCACAACCACCCCAGCTAAGACATCGTTGTGCCCTGCTAGGTATTTGGTAGCCGAATGAAGGACAATATCCGCACCGTCTTCAATCGGTCGTTGGTAAATCGGGCTGTAGAAGGTATTGTCCACCACCACTTTGGCACCCTTAGCATGAGCTAGTTTTGCTAGTTTTGCAATATCAAATTCCAACATCAAGGGATTAGTTGGTGTTTCGATGTAGAGAACATCCACATCATTTTCCAGCTCAGCAATCAACTCTGCTTCCGTATTAGCATAGGTGAAATAGAAACGACCTTCTTGCTCCACTTGGTTGAACCAACGGAAAGAACCTCCATACAGATCACGAACAGCCAAGACTTTACTTCCTACTGGAAAAACACTAAAGGCCAGTACAATCGCAGCCATACCTGAGCTCGTTGCTAGGGCATAGTCTGCTGATTCGATTGCCGCCAAGACCTCCTCCGCCTTACTGCGAGTTGGATTTTTAGTACGGGTATAGTCAAATCCAGTAGACTGACCAAACTCCGGATGCTGATAAGTGGTTGAAAAATGAAGCGGTGTTACCAAGGCACCTGTAGCCTTATCTGACTTGATCCCAGCCTGGGCCAAAATTGTGTTGATGTGTCGTTCTTTGCTCATACAATACCTCCAAATCTATAGTAACTATTGTACCACTTATTTTTGCCAACTCATTTTCTTGTTTTCAAGAGCTAGTTATAGTTTCAAACTATATAAAAACGATAGTTCCTTGAGAAACTATCGTTTTTCCTGTTGAATAGACTGGTTATTTAACGTGTTTTGCCAGTTCTTCTTGGGCTTTTTTATTTGATTCTTCTTTTTCTTTCAGCCATTTTTCTTTAGCTTTTTCATACTCATCAGCCGTTACAGTCTTATCTTGCAACTTGAGGTACTTGTATGATTCGACACCCTTATTTCCAGCTTGTGAGAATGGCGATGAGAATGGAACT
The DNA here is from genome assembly GCA_905221335.1 of bacterium. Lineage (GTDB taxonomy): Bacteria > Bacillota > Bacilli > Lactobacillales > Streptococcaceae > Streptococcus. The sequence goes on along the minus strand of CAJNCT010000007.1, from coordinate 2,344 downwards.
GTCTTTCTCAGGCTAGGTGTTCCACCAAGGGAAACGTTTGGAATTGCAAGGGCGCTATCAACGAGCCAAGCTTGAATTTCAGCATACTTTTCATAACGTTTTGCTGGATCTTGCTCTTTATTGGCTTCTTCCAGCATTTGAGTATAGGTATCAAGTCCAACTGCCTTAGCCTTGTCATTGACCTCACCTGGTTCTAAACCAAGGTTTTGCAACATACCTCCGCTATTAACATTAAAAATATCAAGATAGCTTGACGGATCTAAGTAGTCAGCACTCCAACCACCATTGTAAAGGTCAAAATCCTTCTGGGCTGCTGTCTGAGCTAAATAACCAGAGCTATCATAATCCTCTGTTGACAGTTGTTGGATATCGATAACCACGTTCTCAGTTCCAAGAATAGATTCGATGGATTGTTTCATTGAACTAATCCCTTGAATTTCTGACTTATTGGTCATTTCAACAGTCTTATCCAAGTGAATTGGGAACTGAACACCCTTGGCTTCTAGTTCTTTCTTAGCTTCCGCAAACTTAGCTTTAGCCTTGTCAGGATTGTAGTAAGGATCCTGAGCATCAGCAAAGTTGATTCCTTGCCATTCTTGGCCATAGTTGACCATCTTTTCGGAAACAACATCACCAAAGTCTTTTCCGTTGATACTTACAAATGTAGGAGGTACAACTAGGTTACGAATAATCTTCGTTGCTCCGTCTTCCCCTTGAGATTGTGCCCCATAGGCCGTACGGTTGTAGGCAAAATTGATAGCTTGGCGGAAGTTTTTATTCAGAACTGCTTCTTGGGTAGATTTCTTTTCGATGTCAGTCGTTTTAGAAGTGAAATTATAAGATTTTCTATCTAGGTTAAAGTTCAAGTAGAAAGAAGTGGCATCTTGCATGCTGTAGATGATATTGTCCTTGTTTTTCTCTTTAATCCCTTCAAAGCTTGAGCTATTTGGATAGAGACGTGCGTAGCTGTATACTCCTTCTGTAAAGTTACGTGCTAGGGCATCTTGGTCACTTCCATCATAGTAGGTCAATTTCACATCGTCCACAAAGACATTTTTAGCATCCCAGTAGTTCGGATTTTTCTTGTATTCGATAACAGATTTTGAAACAAAGGACTTCATCAAGAAAGGACCATTGTACAAAATGTTAGAAGGATCTACCTTACCAAAATCATCCCCTTTTGATTTCAAGAAATCCGCATTGACAGGGAAGAGAATGGTTGAAGTTGTTTTTGAGTTCCAGTAAGGTTCTGGTCGTGTCAAAGTGTACTGAACTGTTTGGTCATCAATCGCCTTCACACCGACAGTTGAAAAGTCTGTTGTTTTACCGTTGATATAGTCATCCAAACCTGCTACAGAGTCTTGAACCAAGTACAAGGCTTCAGATTTTTTATCTGCCGCATATTTCAAACCTGTCACAAAGTCTTGGGCCGTTACAGGGGCGTATTCTTCACCTTCGTATGTATACCACTTGGCATCTTTACGAAGTTTGTAGGTATAAGTCAAACCGTCCTTGGAAACGGTCCAATCCTCTGCCAAAGATGGAACATAGTTTCCGTATTGGTCATTTTCCATCAATCCATCTACCAAATTAGTAACGATGTCGTTGGTTGTTGCACGGTTTTCTGCAAGATAGTTCAAACTAGATGGATCGCTCGAATAAACATAGTTATATGTTTTAGAAGAACTAGTTGAGTTTCCACATGCGCTCAGTAAGATACCTGCGCTTAACACGACACTTGCAAGTGTCAGATACTTGGCCTTAGACTTTTTCATTTCCAGAACCTCCTGTTTAAAAGTTTTGTCTTATTATACAGCTTTAGTTTTATTTAGTCAAGCAATTCCTGTCACAAAAGGTCGAAATTATATTATTTTCTATACAAATTTTAGATTTTTATCTATTTTGTTAGGTATATGCAATGAGTAGTGTAATATTTTTACCTCTTATTCCTAAGCGCTTTAAAAGCTATCTTGTAATTTGGATATTCTCTTTGATAGTGATTAATAACCAGTAAGACATCATTAAGTTCTTTAGAACATTTAGAGTGATAATTCTCGTTACTTTGAATGTTAGAAAAGAGAGAACCAATCTGATTCTCTCTCATACTTAGTTAGATCTCACCCTCCACAGTTGACAAAGAGCCAAAAACCCCAGATAGCCTTGAGCTATCCGGGGTTCTTGTTTTCATCGCTAAAATGATATCAACAATTTCATTTTAGTCGATTTTTGGGACTTAGTCTTCTAAATCCATTTCAGAAGCTGCTGATTTCTTCTTGCCAAGAAGAGAGGCAGTTGCCAAGGCAGCTACTCCTAATCCAAGACCAGCAAATTGGTTACTTGCAGT
>CAJNCT010000006.1:0-86727 GCA_905221335.1 bacterium | reverse complement strand
GCTTTTACCCAGTTTTTACCCGACTTGTAAAGCTTATAACGCTTTTTCTCATCTACGATCTCGAAATCTTTGTTAAACTTTTTACTTCGAAACATTTGTTTCCTTTCTTTTCATCAAAATGCGACCCTTTGTTAACCTCATGACCATTAACAAAGCGTAGTTGCGCTACCCTCTCAAAACCAAAGCCAATAAAAACCGCAGTCAGTCTCAGTTTTTATCCCTTTGACTCAGAAAAAGCAGATTCCATCTGGAATATACCAGTCGTTTTTATCTAGTATATACCATTTATCATTCTATCAAAATAGCTCCTCCTTTTCAAGCAATTATACTCGAAATGACAAATGAAAACACATAATTTTTACATAAAATTCGCTTTCAAGGAACAAATAATTGAAAACGTTTTATTATCTTTCGAAATCTCTTCCTTCCCCCACCCTTTCACACTAGTTCAGTTAGACAGGAACAAAAAAACCTTGACGAGCAAATCGTCAAGGTTCATCTTTTCTAGAGATCACCTCCATCCAGAAAAGATCCTAGAAAAAGTGTCCCAACTGCATGAGTAGTGTGACCAAAAGAGTTACGAGAAAGAGAACTCCGCCCAGCACGGCAATCATGCTAAAATCTTGCTTCTCCCTTTTTAGGGGTTTCTTTCGATTATCCAGCTGTTCTCGTATATGTTCTTGTAAAATGCCATTGTCTTTATTAGACATGTGTTCCTCCTTTTCTATTGATAGAAAGGAACTTGCTTTCGTCGAAAGCAAGCCCTTGTCTTATTAGCTTATAAAATTGCCTTGTAGGCTTCCAGATCAGCCTGATTCGCTGCCTGTTTTTGCTTAGCAAGAGCAGCCTCCATTTCAGACGGAAGAGAGAGAACTCCCTGAATCTTACCTACCATGGCTGATACATTTTCCACCGGATAAATGTGGCTTTCTGCAACGAAACGACGATTGTGACAAGTCGTCTCAAAACTGAGAATCAGCATATTATTCTCAAAAGCTGTTCGACTACCATTGAGAATTTCATCACTGATATTGATATCCAGATACAAGTCACAGCGAGCAAAGAGCTCATTCACCTTAGCTGGACGAATATTAGGGTAGAGGGAAATATTCGGATAGCGATTTAATTCCATTAAACGACTTGACATCTCAGTAATCGCTCCAATATGGAAATGAACATTTGGTAATTGAGTCAAAAGTGGTTCAATTTGCTCGATTTGGTCACTATTCGTCAGAATCAAAGCTTCTGGATTCATATTATTGAGGCGATGGTATTGATAGAGATAACCAACATTGCGGAAGTAACTCTTCTCTTTTGGTGTCGCAAGCTTGAGGATTTTATCATAAACTTGCTTGTCCTGTACTGCGATACGGATGTTGCGATGAGGCAACTGCATCGCTGCCTTCATGTTACCCGGCAACTCCTCTCCAATTGGCTCCTGCCAGAAGAGAATATCCTCTGCTCGTCCTTCTTTCGGAGTCAGACCAACGGCTACTAAAAATGGCGTTGCTAGAGAATTGTAGATGATGCGATCTGTATCATACCCACGATATCGCAAGTAAAAGATTACAAACTCTTGCTTAGAATTGAAAATATGGCGTTTTCCATCAAGAGTTAAGACAATATCCTCTGTTAGATGATTTTCCATAATCACCGTTACGTTATCTTGATTAAAGTAGCGTGTATGAGTTGGACGTTGGGCATCATCATAGGTAATCTGTGCAAAGAGACGTCCCTTGCGATTGTAAATGTCTGCAGCGCGTACACGACCCTGATCATCCAACCACTCGACTGCACGAACGCGACGTTCATGTGTCGGTTGACGGTAAAAGATATTGGCACGTTTCTTACCCATATCCAAGATTTCACCATTAACATTGCTCGAGCGAATTTCCCACAAATGAGGTTTCGGAACAAGGTTAAAATAAAGAGGTAGATCGTCCTCTGAGGCCACATCTCCAGTAAAGTAACTGTAAGGCGACTCGACATCAGGTGCGAGGTAGCCATCGTCTCGGATCACGACAACAGGACAGTCTAGCCCAGCTGTCTTAAGTGAACGTAACAAATCAAAACTCGCTTGATCATAGCGTTCAAATAAACAAATCATAGTGTTTATGCCTTTCTTTTCGAATCCCTACTGATGCTGTGCAGATTGAACAAGATCATACCAACGCTGGGCGATATGTTCATCAAGATATGGTTCTGCCACCTCGTAGGACACACGGGATAAATCTTCTTGGGAATGTTGAGTAAATAGCTGGACAATCTTTTCTGCATATTCTGTTGTCATTGCATCCAGATCATCTGGACGCGCTTCAGGAATCAAGTAGCCATTTTCCCCATCACGGATAAAGGTTGGATTTCCATAACGTACATCAAAACCAATAATTGGCAGACCAGAGCCAACCGCTTCTAACAAGGTCAAACCAAATCCTTCACTTGTGGAGGCAGACAGGTAAGCAGAGTAATTTCGATACACATCTGCCATGTGGTGATGCCCCATCAGACGGATATAGTCTTCTGCATTTAACTCATGAATCAACTGCTCCAACATGGCTCTTTCACCACCCGTACCATAGATATCAAAAGTGATCTCAGGCAATTGCTCATGTGCCTTCACTACAGAGTGAATCAACCAATCAATATGCTTTTCACTTGCCAAGCGAGAAGCTGTAATCAATCCAAACGGCTTGCGCTCTCCTTCTGGATGACGCAATTGATCCAAACTTCCCACCGGAATAGTCAAGATTTCCTTTGGTTTGATGGTTGTATATTGAGCGAATTGTTCTTTGAGTAGGTTCGTTTGCGCATCGGTCGAGTTAATGATATAGTCCACCTCGTCAGCATGTTCGAACTGATACTCATAATAGTTGTTCCATAAAATATAGTCTTTCTCAGCAGGATTTTCACTAAAGTGGTCTGCATGAACGATTACGACTAGCTTTGCAGCGCCCTTATTAGCAAAGATAGCTTGACCAATATCTGTCTCTCGGTCTAAGATCAACAAATCTTTGTCCGTCAGAGACAAACTTCTCATAAAATGCGCGACAAACTCTTGCTTAGAATAGAAAACATGATTTGGGAAACGATAGACTTGCGTCTCCTGTCTACCATCGACTTCATTGATGATTTCTTCATAGGCCACACTACCATCTTCATTAAGCCAGGTACGTTGATATAATTGCGCATGACCATTCATCGGACTAAAATACTCGACAAAATTCTTTGTATAAGTGTAGTACTCTTTTTGAATCAAACAACCACGCGAAACAATTTCGGCGCGTTCAATCAACTCTTTATCCATATCACAGGCATAACAAGTTACAAAATCACCATCACCAAATACTAGTCGAATCGTCTTCATATCGGTGTCGCGGATAATTTCGAGAGGCTCTTTATCGAAACTCGCTAAGACCTGCGCTAACGTATAGGTCGTCGGTGCAATTTTGACATCTGTAAAATGCTGATAAAGCCAGATAACCTCAGAATCTTCAAAGCCGATATTCTTTGTCAAATGTTCAATGTTATCAGCAGATATAAAATCCATAAAGATGAACTTCGCTTCTAAGCCCACACTACGAAGCAATTTTGCACGGTAGATCTGCGCATATTCTACACCGCTACTCGCCCAGCCAATCCCCAAATTGATGTTATAAATTGTCATATTTGATTATCCTCTTACAAAAAGTTATCTCGTTTAATTCTTGAAAGACGTTTGATTCTCTTGCCCTTATCATCATCTAGCTTATCTTCGTCTTTCTTTTTAGGTTTTGCGCGACGTGAAGTGATGTAGCTGACAGAGATGGTACTATCTGTTCCTGTTTTTGCAAGGGGTTGTTCGAGATGGACTTTCTCTCTCTCAGGCACCTCCTCTTCTTTCTCCTTAGCAACTTCTTCTGGTCTCTCAAGTTCTTTACGCAATTCTTGAATTTTTTTGATATCTCTTGGTTTACCATCGATATCGTCCAGTTCTAGAAGATCATCAATTCGACTGATAATATTTTTAATTTTTTCTTTTTGTAAATTATACAATCTCTCAGCCTCTGCCCGTTTTTTAGTCAGAGTATCGATTTCTTCGAGAATAGATTCTCTCGTATCCAAGTAGTCTTTTTGTGCCTTTTCTAAAACTTCTTTAGCTTCTTTTTCGGCTCTATCATGAGCTTCAATGACAAGAGATTTGGCATAAATGACTGCTTCACCGATCTCTTTTTCTTGATTCTTCATAGAGTCGATTTTTTTACGTAGAGATTCGATTTTTTCATTCTTCTTTTGAATTTCACGATCGAATCCTTCCTCTAATGCTTCGATACAATCTTCGACTTCCTTAGCACGGTAGTTACCGAACAATGTTTTCTTCAGTCTCATTTTGCTCCCTCTATTCCTTACTTATTCTGATTTACACCACTACTCCCCATTGTAGCATAAAATAGCGCAAATTGCTATTCTTTTCTAAGCTCCAAACAAGGAAAATATCCTAAGCTGCTATCAAGCAAAACCCGAACTTAGCTTAAAATCCATCTATTTCTAAAAAAATGTCTGATTGATAGATCAGACATTTTCAAAAGTAAAAATACGAACACTACTTCTAGGGTAGAAGAAATTCAGTTATTACTTCCTATTTTAAAAATTTAGTTCCGTCCAAGTAAGCGGTGTATAGCCAAGCAATTCCACACCATCATACTCGACTGTTTTCACGATCTCTTGGATGTTTGTTTTCAATTCTTCAGTTGCTACGCTATTTGAATCATCCAAGACCACATCATCTTCCACGACGAAGAGTGGTTTTTGGTAACGATCGTAAAGATTGTTCATCACGAGACGAAGTCCCACAGAATCAATGCGATTTTGATTTTGGCCATTACTTGCATATTTGTTGATAAAAACTTCTTGGGAATTGCTTGATGCATAATAACTGAAGCTGACAAAGTCAATTTTCCCATCTCTTAGGACAAAGAGGTCGTCATTTTCAATATCCAAGGCGATTTGATCACGTTCCAAACGACGCAAAAAGTGATTTGGGTAGTATCCACGAACTTGCACGTCTGTAAACAAATAATTTTCCCTATCTTTGACTTCTGCTTCCATTACATCAATAGCATTTTCAGTTTGCTGACTGTAGTTTTTACTAACAACCATCATCCCACCAAACTGAAACTCTGGGTTGATTGTTTTTCCGAGCTTGATTGCACGTGCAGAAGCAACTAATTGATAATGAGCTGCTTGCCAAATCACCTGTTCTTGATTGTCATCTGCTCCAAAAGACAATCCTCCACCAAGAAACGGCAAATGGTGCAAAACGTTGAACTCATTGAAGGTAATCCAATACTTCACTTTGTCCTTAAAGTACTGAAAGACAGCTTCTGCGTAACGCTCAAAGAGTTCAATCATCTTGCGGCTTTTCCAAGCTCCATATTTTTCGTATAGATTCAGCGGAAGGTCAAAGTGACTCAAGGTCACAATCGGTTCGATATCTTTTTCTAATACGTCATCGATGATTGCTTCATAATATTTCAACCCCTCTTCACTCGGCTGCAGCTCTTCACCATTTGGAAAGATGCGTGCCCAAGAAATCGAGATTCTATATGCATTAAAACCCATTGATTGAATTAAATTCAGCTCTTCCGTATAATCTCTCTGACCTACTGAAGCAAATCTCCCTAGGATATCATAAGATCCTAAAGGTACATTTTTGTAGTCAACTGTTCCATTCAGAACTTCTATCCGAGACTGGTCAACTGGTAATACATCTGTAGTACCCAAACCTTTGTTACTATTTGACATCATATTTCTAATCATAGTGGCTCCTTTTGATTTTTATTATTTCTATTTAATGATTGCAAGTTCTGTTTAGAAGGATTTCTCATCTTCCCTTTTTTGAGTAATGGCAGCCAAACCAGACAATTCACTTGCAACATTTCTTAAGTCACGTGCTAGGGGCTGCGAACCTGGTCTGAGTAGGTGATAGAGTTGGCGTTCCGTCATCCTTAAATTTGTTCCATTTGATTCTGAATAGTGAGACAGATGTTTCAGAGAGTCTTGCAAATCTACATTCTTTATTGATTCCTCTCTATTTTCAAGTTCCTGTTGCTCCTCAGCAATATGTGCTTGAGATGATTCTTCTTCAAAAATTTCAGGCGTCATCACTTCTTGCACTTTTTGCTGGTGAGTTAGAGGGCTCATATCCAGTTCAGAGAGGCTCTTATACAGACGTTCCGAAGCATGCAAGTCATGCGCGAATACTTCTGTCTCCGCTACACTCTGTCTGTAGGAACCAAATTCTGATTCTAACATACTATAGGATTGAGATAGGGATGCTTTCCTAAAACTCACCGAATCAGCTACACTCTGACTTTGACTTAAAGATTCAGATATTTGTTGACTTTGACTTAAGGATTCGGACTCACTGAGATAGAGGATTTCGCTCAAACTTAACGACTCGGACTCAGAAAGTAGATGAGAAATCATCTCACTCAAGGAATGAGATTCGGAAATCGATTCCCATTCACTCTGGCTCAAGCTATAGTACTCGGACTCGGAGACACTCTGACTCGCTTGTTCTGATTCGGAAGAGCTCCACCACTCTGATTCTGAGTAACTTTGGGATTCGGAAATCGATTCCCATTCACTCTGGCTCAGGCTATAGAACTCAGACTCGGAAACACTCTGACTGGCTTGTTCTGATTCGGAAGAACTCCACCACTCTGATTCTGAGTGACTTTGAGATTCGGAAATCGATTCCCACTCACTCTGGCTCAGGCTATAGAACTCTGACTCGGAAGCACTCTGACTTACTTGCTCCGATTCGGAGTAGCTCCACCACTCTGATTCTGAGTGACTTTGAGATTCTGAAACGGATTCCCACTCACTCTGGCTTAAGCTATAGGACTCGGACTCGGAAACACTCTGACTCGCTTGTTCGGACTCGGAATAGCTCCACCACTCTGATTCTGAAGAGCTTTGAGATTCGGATATAGATTCCCACTCGCTCTGGCTCAGGCTATAGAACTCGGACTCGGAAACACTCTGGCTCGCTTGCTCCGATTCGGAAGAACTCCACCACTCTGCTTCTGAGTTGCTTTGAGATTCCGAAACGGATTCCCACTCACTCTGGCTCAGACTATAGAACTCGGACTCGGAAATACTCTGGCTCGCTTGTTCCGATTCGGAAGAACTCCACCACTCTGCTTCTGAGTTGCTTTGGGATTCGGATATGGATTCCCACTCGCTCTGGCTTAGGCTATAGAACTCAGACTCTGAAACACTCTGACTCGCTTGTTCCGATTCGGAAGAACTCCACCACTCTGATTCTGAGTTGCTTTGAGATTCCGAAACGGATTCCCACTCACTCTGGCTCAGACTATAGAACTCGGACTCGGAAACACTCTGACTCGCTTGTTCTGATTCGGAAGAACTCCACCACTCTACTTCTGAGTGACTTTGAGATTCGGATATGGATTCCCATTCACTCTGGCTTAGGCTATAGAACTCAGACTCAGAGACACTCTGACTTGCTTGCTCTGATTCGGAGTAGCTCCACCACTCTGATTCTGAGTAACTTTGGGAGTCTGAAACAGATTCCCACTCGCTCTGGCTTAGGCTATAGAACTCAGACTCTGAAACACTCTGACTTGCTTGTTCTGATTCGGAAGAACTCAACCACTCTGATTCTGAGGAGCTTTGGGATTCGGATATAGATTCCCATTCACTCTGGCTCAAGCTATAGAACTCGGACTCGGAGACACTCTGACTTGCTTGTTCTGATTCGCTCAAGGAAAGGGACTCTGAGTACGCAATACTTTCACTCAAAGAGAATGCATCCGTATCCTGACAAAGGGATTCCCCTGTCAAATGCTCAGAAACAGAGAGGCTATCAACCAAGGAAAGGGACTCAAATTCAGATTCTGAAGAAGAGACCACTAATGAGTAGTTCTCAGACATGGACTCTCGAAGCGAGAATCCTTTTGCTGATATACTCTGGCTAAACGACTCACTGTACGAATCTGCGACAGAAAGGCTGAGGGAAGCTAAAGCGCTAGTTGACAAGCTCTGACTAACATTTCTTATCAAGTCAGCCACTCCCAAACTGTTCCTTTCCTGAAAGTCTTCTAAGGCTTCCATGACAGAAACTGATTCTGTTGGTAACTCAAGATCTTCACTAGCACTCAGAATAATTTCCTTTTGCTCTTTGAGTTTTCGACTAACGGGCTTTGATTTAGTTTCATCCAGGCTACGGTAATCACTATCTTCCCTACCCTTTTTCTTAAACTTTGATATCAAACGTTTAAATCCCTTTAGCTCTTCGTTATTATTTTTGCTCATAATATGATTTTCTCCAAAAATACAGTTATATCATCATTATAAAGTCTACAACAGAATCTGTCAAAGCATTAGCCAAAGAAAACTTCTAATTTCCCAGAAGGCTTTATATTGATGTAACTCAATGCCATGTTTTTTATAATGTTTAGATTTATATCTGCATTCATTCTTTTGTATGATTTAAAAGCTTCTTTATGAAACTCAAAGACAGGATTTTTTTGGGCATACCCTTGACTAGACACCAAACCTTGAAATTGCTGTAAATAGTCAACCTGCTCAACCCAACAGTCATCTATCGCTCTCAAAACGACAGTTCGTTGAAATTGATTGAACAACTCTGAATCCTTGATTTTATCTTTTTTCTGCTGGTACTCTGAAACAAGGAGGTCAGATAAAAACTTTTTAACTTGCCGTAAATCCGTAACATCTAGATCATCTGGAATATCCTCGCAGTAATAACTAATGTTATCCAAAACAAAGCGAAATAAATCCGCCCGCTCTTTAAACGGTGTTTTACTTGTATAAATGTCCACTGCATCCGATAGGATAGACAAGAAATAAGTCAAATCAAAATCTGGATGGGAGATGAGTTTATTACGCTTATTGTAGATAATCTGCCGCTGAATACGGATACTTTCATCATATCGTTCCGTTGAACGTCTGGAAGCCGCTGACGCGTTATCACTATTCTTCTGAGCCTCTTCAACCGCATGTCTAATACGACGAGAAGTCAAATGAATCTTTTGTTTTTCCTCTGGTTTTGCAATTTCTTTGTGATAGTACTCACTAATCCATTTGCTACCAGACTTGGAAATAAGATCATCCTCAAGAGAAATAAAGAATTTGCTCAATCCTGGAGCGCCTTGTCGTCCGGCACGACCGCGAAGCTGCAAATCCACTCGCTCACTGGACATTCTCTCTGTCCCCACAACAGCGAGTCCCCCCAACTCAGCAACCCCTTCTTCCAAGATAATATCTGTTCCACGACCTGCCATTGATGTTGCCACCGTCACTGCAGAACGTCTACCAGCCAGTGCGATCATCTCAGCCTCTTTCGCTGCATTATGGGCGTTCAACACATTATGGGCGATTCCCTCTTGGAGTAAGAGCATAGAATAAATCTCAGACATTCCAACTGATCCTGTCGCAATTAAAACAGGCTGACCTTTTTTATGTAATTTTTTGATATACTCCAATGAAGCATATAACTTTTGAGGAATCGTGAGATAGATTTCATCTGGATAATCAATTCGTAAATTGGGTTTTCGTGTAGGAACAACTACGACTCCCAAGTCGTAAACGTCTCTGAACTCCTCCTCACAAACTTTACCAGTACCCGTCATTCCTGCTAATTTTGGAAACATTCTAAATAAATTTTGATAGGTGATAGAGGCCATCGAACGCGTTTCCAATGTGATTTTCACACGTTCTCTGGCTTCTAGTGCTTGGTGCAGTCCTGATTGGAGTTTATTTCCTTCCAAGAGACGTCCTGTCGCTTCATCCATCAGTTTAACTTCGCCATTATCCACTGTGTACTGACGATCTTTTTCAAATAAGTGGTTAGCTCTCAAAGCTAGGTTAATTTGGCGAATGAGCTGGTAATTATCTGGATCATAGGCATTCTGAACGCGGAAATAAACCTCTGCTTCCTTTACTCCTTTTCTCGTCAACCATACAGACGTCCGAGTGGAGTCTAAATTAAAATCTTCCCCTTCTTTTAGAGTTTTTACAAACTCATCACACGAGAGAAAGAGGTTGGATTGCACCCGAGGAGAACCTGAAATGATTAGAGGCATCTGCGCACTATCTAGCAAGGCTGCATCTACTTCATCGACCAAACAAAAATAAAATTTTGGCAAAAACTTCTTTGATTGAGATGTCGCCAAGTTTTCTTCTAGGTAATCAAACCCTAACGCACTATGTGTTGTATAGACAATATCATTCTTATAGATTTGTTGTTTTTGAGGAATTTTAAGTTTTTTTGTCGGATCGTCCGAGACACCAACCCCAACTGTCATTCCTAAAAATCGAAAAACGGGTGCCATTTGTTTAGCATCACGCGCTGCCAAATATTCATTGGCCGTGACTAGGATTGTACTTTTTTCCGTCAAAGCATTTAGGTATAAAGGAAGGATAGCTGTCAAGGTTTTTCCTTCCCCTGTTCTCATTTCTGCAATCTGATTGTCTTGCATAACCAAGGCCCCTAAAACCTGAACGTCATAAGGATATAATCCTAATACACGCTTGGCTGCCTCACGAATGGTTGCATACGCTTCTGGCAAAATGGACTGCAAACTTTCTCCTCCAGAAAGGCGTTCTTTAAACCATTTTGTCTGAGCTTGCAGTTTCTCATTTGACATAGCTGCATAACTATCAGATAGTTTATTAACCTTCTCCAAAATCTTTTTGTAACGCATCAGTTTATAGGAGTTGGTCAAATTGAATCGTTTAGTTTTCATTCTCTCTCATCCACTCTTCAATCTTTTCCAAGTCAATCGCTTGAAGTAAAAATGACTTATCTAATAAATATTCAATGTTTGCTAGTTCACGTGGTCTAGTCTTCAAGTCCGCATATTCCTTAACTTTTGTCGGATTAAATTGCTGTAGCAATAATTCTTTAAAAATAGGCGGATTTACTCGATTACGGTAACGTTCCAACAAGCGTTGATAGTCTAGTTCGCTTAAAAACTCATCCGTCACAAGAGCGTATGAATTTCCAAATTGTTTGGAGTAATGCAAGGCTGCAATATTAGAAATCGCTCCATAACCAACAAAAGCCACTTTTTCAAAAAGATGCTCTTGCGCTAATTCTTCAATCGTTTCAAGCAAGGTTTCGTAAAAACGTTCCTCCATGTATAGGAGCGCTTCCCTATAAGACGAATTAACAATCAATACATTTGAGAAATGTTCACGAACACGTTCTGGAATAAAACCTGTTCGATTGAGTTCAGGTTCAGTAAAGCAAACATACATCGTTTCTTTCTCGGAATCCTGATGAAGCAAGTCAGATATCCAGTAGCGATCCACTGTATAATCCGCCAACTGCTCCTCAGCAACATAAATCCCTTCAAAAAGGAAGCGATGGCAACCCGAGCTGACTAACTGCACCTTATAATATTGTGTATTATCTGGAACGCATACGCTCACTTTCTCTCCCTGTTTAATGATTTGATTCGAAATTTCTTCATCTCGAGCATCCATAAATTCAACTTTTAAGTATGTTGAATTTTCTGGGATGGTTTCTATATGACTGCCAAAAATATAGTTTTGCCCACGTTTCAATTCAGGAAGCTGACTCGTATTGCGTAAGGCCTGATAGTTTGCCCGTGAATGCCATTCATGAATAACTGTCCCCGAAGGCATGAACTGGTTTTCATACAAAACATGACCACCATCTAACAGTTTGACAGATGAACCGTATAGATACTGAGATATGCTTTGGATATCCCAATAAGCAAAATAGACTTCTTCCTTGTATCTCACGATTTAAACTCCCTTTCAAAACTATTCATTAATAGCGTTTTATATTGATTAAAGAACCATTCGACAATACCTTGTGTATCGTCGTTGTGTCGTCCAGTCAACCCCTTACTGATAACGCTGACGCGGTAATCTCGCTGTCCTAACTCATCCAGCATATCGGGATAGGCCGACATATCATAGTCATCTTGATACATAAAGGAGATAATGAATTTTGTTCTTGAGAAATCAGCTGACTCAAAAGCCGTCCAGAAACGTTCGTTAAGCTGAGCTGTAGCTTCACTTGATAATTCTCCTATTGTGCGGTACACCAAATCCAGTGACGTTGGAAATCCCCCCGGACGAATAGTTGACTCATTTTCTGCCATATCTCCTAAGTTGACAAGAGGTTTTCCGACAATGACGGCGTGAGGCTCCAACTTAGAACTATAGTAAAGAGCACCAAAAGTCCCCATTGATAAACCTGACAAGGTCAGTTGTTCCTTCGTAAAACCGAGTTCATCTAAGCAGTTATGAACCACTTGGAGAAGTTTTTGTTCCAGTTCCTCCGATCCAAGATAGAATGCGCCCCCTTCTGAACGCGGATCCCCTACTAGTAAGAATGGCGATCCCAGATTATTCATCATCCAGTATCCCTCGAATCCCTCTGCAGGACGGTACCCTGAAAAATAGATGTTCAACGGTGGTTTCAAATCACCTGGATGGAAGAAATAAATCAGTTCTTCTCTATTTTTATCGCTAATTCGTTTTCCTCCGACTAACAAGTCTCCATAGCCTAGATGGGAGTCTCGATAGTGGCAGGGACCAAGTTTTACAATTCCTTGTCCTTTTGCTTGAATGCTGATACTCAAATAATACGAATCATTTACATCTAACGTCAGAGACCGATCAAAGCTCGTTTCATCATAAATCCATTCTTGCATGGGAGAATTTCCAGCTGGAAAACCTTTGACAACGTAGCGGATCGAACAACCTTCTGAAACCCTGAACTCAGGCCACAGATCTAAGGGCATCTCCCCACTCAGAAAAACATTATGTTGATAGGTCGCAATAGTCTGATAATCTTCACCGTATCGGCCACACAAACGAAGGTAGTTTGTCCCTTCATAACTGATTTGACCCTCAAAAGATGGTGCAGCGACTAGATGATTAACACTTAGTTTCGTTCCATTTTGCTTGGAGAAAAAACCACGTGAAAATATATGTAGCATCTGCTCTGGATTTTCAAAATTTGTTTTCACAGCTTTTTTGCGCAAAAGAAATCGTTCCAACGTTTTTGTAGTGATTTGACAACGCTCATGATAGAACAGACGGTAAACCTGAATTTTCTGATCCAAGATAGTGACATACTCTAAATATTCAGCAGTATCTACTAACACGACATCAAACGGTTTGTCTACTTTTTTCTTCTTTTTTTTCCCGTTTTCCGCCTCAACTTCTCTATTTAAGATCCCGATATCTTCTGGCAATAAAGAGACGATGTCTTCTGGTTTGACAAATGTCCATTTTATATTACTAGGAATTTCATATTGCTCCTGCCAATTTTCATCAGCAATTTGCAAAACACTAATTTTTTTCATTTCCTTTTAATTCCTTTATGGTATTTTTCCACATATCGACAATCTCACCCCTTGTATACTGTTCAATCTTCTTGACTGAGTGAACTAGAGATTGATTCCAATGTTCTAAGTTTGTGAGGTAGTATAAGAGTGCCTCTTCAAAATCTGAAATATCATCTAGAATCCAACCATTTTCTCCATGCTTCACATAAGAAGAACTATACAAGTTAACCTGAGGGATCCCTCCACTAATGCCAGCGATTTGAGTCAACACATCAGCTGGAGTTCCCAAATCTAGTATAATACGAACGTACTTCAGAACTTTAATCAAATCGCTTTCGCTATGAATGGTCTCAATATCAATCCGTTCGCGAACAATCTCCTCTTCATCATCAAGAACTCGGTTCTCACCTCTCGCTCTCTTCTCTTTATCAACAAAAATCAATTCTTGTTCATATTCTGGTTTAAGAGACCGATAGCTTTCTAGTATCTGTTTTATATAAGCCTCTCGGCCAAAATCCTGACTTTGTGTTCCAACCAGCAAGTCAATCCATTCATTTTTCAACATCATTTCAAACAAAGTCGTAAACACATATTGAATTTGATCTGCTGGTAGATTGTCGTAATTGACGTAAACAATTAACTCTTTTTTTCTTTGACTATGTCCTAGGTTTAGATGAGTATCATAAGGCGGAATCTCATAAAATCCCGGCAACTGTTCTAGATCAACACTAGCTGCTATCGTTTCAATTTTATTTAAACTATCAACAACGAAGAACGGCGTGTCTGTCAAATCCGTTAGCAGCTGCTCCTGGTTTGTAATTGGATAGCGATCTCCAAAAAAAGACAAGATAACATGATGGTTTTCCTTAATCTTTTGGAAAAAGTGATTGTGCTGCACATCTGACGAAATCACAATCGTATCATCCTTGGTTAGCGCAGAAGTTAGATACTGATCTAGTTTTTCATTGATCAATTCTTCGATATCTCGGTAAACTTCTTTTGCAAATGTAGCCTGCGCCTCAGGGTTGATAAGCACTTGATGATTTTCTGTACCCAAAAATTCCCTAAACTGCCATGTACCTTGTAAATTTAAATAATCTTGGTAGTAAGGTTGATCATTTTCAAAATAGATGACACTTGAAACAAATCCACGATCATCAAAAATTAGCTGATGATTTGTCTGCCCACCCTCAAAATAAGTAATATCAAAGAAATTACCTGTTTGTGAAAAGTTAATTTTAGCATAGTGTTCTTGATTTAAATATACCTCAATCATAAAAGGAGTATAGAAGAATTCTACTCCTTGAGGCCATTTAATATCTTCCAGACGAATTTTACGTACAGATACATCCGTCAGACCTTGTATGGTATCAAATAGATTCCATACAGTTTCTGGCAATATTCTTTGCTGATAAAGAAAGGTTCGAATATGTGGTGAATAGTTCAAAATCAGAGTGGTATTTGCCTCTCCTGATTGCTGAAACATTCGCAGCAAATTCACCGCATCATCAAACATCATATTTTTAGACACGTAATAGAAAGGCAGGGTGGTAGAATACCATTTCCGATCTTGTCTATACCAAGATGGTACAAAGTAAAACATATCCCTCTATTCTCCTTTAAATTCTAATTCTTTGTGGTAGTAAGTCCCAATTCTCAAGATACGTATTTCTTCATGCAAAGGCAAGAGCATACTGACTAAAATGATCAATGTACTTGGTATAGTCAAAAGCAAATTTGGAAGAGGTAGGAAGAAATTAATGAAATAGGGTAAACCAATAAAAACGATCAGGTAGAGTGCTCCTACGTTAGATTGTAAGGAAATGTAATGTTTCAAAACTTTTAAAGTTGCTTTCCCAGGCTGGATATAATCTAGGTATTCTCCTTGACGTTGTAAACGTTTCGCTGTTTCTTCTGGTTCTAAGTTGATATAGGCAAATAAAATTGCAAGAAGATAGATAGCAAGCAGGTAAAAGGCTAAACTTAGGGGTTTTGTAAAGTCAAATAAACTACCAAAATTTTTTGTAAAACCATGTCCAAACCAGTCTAATACCAACTGAAGCAACATAATAACACTCGAGGCATACATAATAGGCATTCCCCCAGAGGGAAGAAATTTGATAGGGAGGTAAGATTTGCCATAGTAACGACTACTTAACATGACTCGATTTAGAGGCAAACGAATTTCAGCTCTCTCGCAGACCACGGCAATATAGCCCAAGAGCAAAAATGAGATCGCCGCACCTACTAGAAAGGCTAATCCTTCTTTAGAAAAAACAGATTGTCCTATCAATACCACTAATTGGTTAGCAAATTGTAGCAGAATTCCTGAAATAATAATAATTGTCTGCCCGCCTACTCCCTTGCTAACATTCAAACTAGCCAACCAGATAATAACAAAGCTTCCTGCTACAACAGTTGCTAGTACAGCCATATTATAAATCCAATCATCTACAAGAAGCAAAAAGCGTCCATTTTCCGAACGAGCTGTGTACATAACAGCTATCCCCTGTAACACGGAAAAAATCAAAGTGAGAATCTTTTGCACAAAATCCGCTTTTTTCAATGACCAGGACTGGATATTCCAACTTTTATTCAAGTTGATGACCTGCCAGACAATCATCGTCGTAATCCATGGACCTAATCCCAGAGAAAACATGGAAATCTGAGAGACATCTACTCCTGCTAGGGAATACAAATAGGCCAAGGGATTTTGCTCAGTTATTTGCGAAAAACCTGTATTGCCATTGTATCCTGGAAGTAAAATATGGCGACCAAGTAAATAGATCGCAATGATCAAAATTGTAAAAATTGCTCTTCGGAAAAAAATACTTGTTCGTTTCTGTTTCTTAAGACCGAAATGTTTCATCTGTCATCCTTTATTCTTTATATTTAGCAAGTCTTGCGATCATTTTTTAGCAATGTTCATGCACCATCGTAACAGCAAGACAACCCAAGAAAACAGGCTCATCCCACTGATAATCAAGATAGGATTAACTGGCTTACCATGATATTTCACCTACGAAATACAGGAGCACCTCATGAGTGTAAATCTACTTGGAGCTTCTCTTCTATCCTTGAATATTTTCATGTGAGAACACCTGTTCTTCCATTTTTTCTATTTGAACATTATCAAATGCATAAACGGATTTACTTAATCCTTAAAATTTTTATAAGTATATCAACTCTGTCACCATGATTAACATCTAAAAAAACCATTCCCATACCAAATCTCTGAAAGGTAAGGAATTTTACGCTTTCTCATCTGATCATGATTCTTCGAAAGTTGAATGGATTTTATCCGATTTTTCTCATTAAAAAATCATTTATGAAAATTACCAGTGCCTACTATTGTAGCATATTTATCAATTATTTTCAAACACGACCTCTCTTTTTATAAGTGTGAAGAGCACTTTATGAATTTTGAACAAAATCCATTTGGAATAGGATTGACTATTCTAAACATTTGTTTACTATTACAACTCAGACGAAAAAGACCGGAGCATCACTCTGGCCTTTTCCTGTTCAGTTTAGCTTGTAACTAAACTTAGTCTTCTTTTTTGCGGGTAGTAGCTGCAAGTCCTGCACCTAAGCCCAAAAGAGCCAATCCTGCTGCTAAAGCTGACACCTGAGACTCACCTCCTGTATTTGGAAGGTGACCTTTTTCAGTTTGTGTCGCTTTTTCTTCTTGAGATTGTGCTCCTGTTTGAGCCAGTTGGTGCGCATCTGGATTTACAGGAACTTGTGGATTTGATCCTTCTTGTGCTACAGCAGTTCCCACTTCCACGATACGATCTTGCGCAACTATCTTATCAAAGGTTTCTTTCGATGTACGCTTACCGTTTTCGACTTCTACTAGGTGGACACGAACACCTTTTTGACCTTCTTGAAGAACACGACTTTCACCCACATAAAGTTTGTCAGTCTTACGTTCTTGAACTTTGAAATCAATTGCCTCTTCTTCCACTAGGAGCTCTGGCTTGTGATGAACCAAATCTTTGACACCATCAAGCGGTTGAGCCGTACCTCGCTTAGTTCCTACTTCCACGATACGATCTTGCTCAACTATCTTATCAAAGGTTTCTTTCGATGTACGCTTACCGTTTTCGACTTCTACTAGGTGGACACGAACACCTTTTTGACCTTCTTGAAGAACACGACTTTCACCCACATAAAGTTTGTCAGTCTTACGTTCTTGAACTTTGAAATCAATTGCCTCTTCTTCAACCAGAAGTTTTGGTTTTTCATGAACCAAACCTGCAGCTCCATCAAGTGGTTGGACTGTACCTCGCTTAGTTCCAACGAGAAGAACCCGGTTAACAGGAGCCTGGAGCACTTCACGGAGTTTCTCTTCACGAGTTCCGTCTGGACTAACAGATGTAAGAATGCGTTCCTTACCAACTTGTCCTTCTTGTGCTACACGACTTTCACCTACATATAGACTTGGATCTTCTTTTTCAACAGTCTGGAAGGCAAGTTCCTTTTCGACAACCTCAAGACTTGGATTCTCTTCTTGAATAGCGGGGACTGTTTTCTCAGAAACTGGTTTTTCCTTGGTCAACTGGATACGGTATTCCTTGACTTGTTTTCCACTTTCTGAAACGAGGCGAACAAGTACTGGAAGGCTATCATCGCCACTATCTACAACTGTTGAAGCTACTTGGTCTGTTTCTTCAACTGAGACTTTTGGACGTTGACCTTTATAGGTAATTTGATAGTCTTGACGATCTTCAGCGAAGTTAGGAAGATCTTTTCCACCTACAAGAATCTTCGATGCAGTGCTTTCTTGAGCATACTCGCTCGGTGCAAGGAAGGTCATCTCAATCATCGCAACACCACTCTTATCAGCCTTACGCTCCATGCGCCATCTCATGGCTTTGGCTTTCACGGCTTTAAATGTTACGTTGATTTCATCACCAGCTTCAATATCTTTATCCGCACGATAAGGAACAGCTTCCCAGTTATCTGGATTGTTGAATGGATGGCCTGCATCGTAGGCTTGGTAGTTTGAATAGTAGGTAGGCACTTCAAAGTCTGGACCGATATAGCGTTCCAAAACAAGTTTAGATGGTGCATCCGTACCACTATCTGCAAAGAAGTGGAGTTTGGCTTGCGCAACAGTCCGTTCGACAATCTTGCCATTTTCACGGAAGATAACACCTGCTGATACTTCTGGATTAGAAGATGGTGTTGGAGACCAGTTTGTCCAACGACGATTTTCATTGTGGTCTCCATCATTGATATAGTCTACACGGTCATGTGAACTTGAATCAATATCATTAGTTGCAGAAGCAAAGGCTTGGTTACTGTTTTCATCATAGTTAGGATTGTTTGAGAGAGCCTCACCAATTTTGTCCGTCACTCGTACAGTGAACTCCGCAACGAGGTCACTACCAAGGACATGGCCTCGAACGGTAAATTGACCTGCTTTTGTCAGATTTTCTGCTGGAACTTCTTCCCATTCAACTGCCAAGTCTTTTGCCTCATAGCCATCTTTACCTGTGAAGTAAACAGGAACCTTAGTTGGTAATTCAAGTGGTTGCCCTAGTTGCAACAAGCGAGCTTGTTTGGCCGCGACAACTGGTTTACGAGAGAGCAAGTCTTTATTGCTTGTAAAGTGTAGACGGTATTCTCCTAGGATGTCGCCATTTTCAGCCTTCGCGATAACACGAACTGGCTCACCTTCACGAACACTTGGAACGACGGTAGCGAGACCATTGTTGCTAACACTTGCTGTTACTGCAGGAACTTTTCCATCTACAGACTCAAGGTAGTAGTCAGTCAAATCAGGGTTAAAGTTTGCTAAGTCTTTACCATCAACTTGGATTCTTGTTTGTCCTTGTTTGGCTGCCGCAACTTGTTTCGCAAAGATTTGTACCTCTGTGATAGAAGTTCCGCGCTTGTTATCTGCTTTCACCATGCGAATGCGCACAGCATAGGTTTCAACTTTATCAAAGCTAAAGTGATTCATTTCTCCAGCCTTGAGTTGAGCTGGGGCTTTTAGATTGGTAACTGGTTTCCAGTTGGCTGGATCGTTAAATACATGGTTTTCCTCACCTACAAAGCTAGGGTTTTTAGGAGCTGTCGGAACGGTCTTACCGACATAATACTCAATCACATAAGACTTCGGTGCACCGACTCCATGGTCTTCGTGGAATCCGACACTTAAGTTATCAACCGAACGTTTGCTCAAGATACCTGAATCTCCGAATAGGACACCAACTGAAGCTTCTGGATTAGTACGATTCCAGTTCGTCCAACGATTGGCTGGTCGGTCATTAAAGGAAATCAATTTATCGTTGACGTTTGAAACAGGGTCGCTTGGATTGGAGTCTGAAGCAAAGGCCAGTGGCAATTCTGAACCTGTCCATTGGTCAGAAATATTTGCTCCTTGCTCAGTTTGAGCAGACACACGAACATGAAGTTTAGTTGTTAATTGCGTACCTTCTAGGCGACCAGTGACTGTAAAGACACCTTCCTTGGCGTATTGGTCTGGATCAATCGCGTCCCAAGTAACCTTAGCTGATGAAACGTGGCCATTTGAATCATAGGTACGAACACTTTCTGGTAATTGTGGCTCTTCAGCGATTGGAGTTGTCACACTAACTTCTTCAACTGAAACGATACCTTCTACAGAGACTTTAGCACGCGCTTCAAGGTCAAGGCCTTCAACTTTACCTAGCACTTCAAAGGTTTGATAATGGTCTAGTTTTTCTTTTGGAATATCTTTCCATGTGACTTTGTGAGTTTTAGGGAAACCTTTGTCATACTCAACAGTTACTGTTGATGGAAGAGTAGGTTCTTGATGCAAGTCAGTCACTACATTTACTGGACGGATAGATTGCGCAATCTTCTTCTCAGTGTTGGCTTGGATAGTGAGATCAACTTGACCTCTAGCCCCCTCATATTCTGCTTTGAGAGTGACTGATCCTGGCTTATGCAACTCAAGCATTCCTTTACGAACTGCGACTTCCCCTTCACCACTTGTAGAGAAGTTCACCTTATCAGCTGGTAATACAGCTTGCGTTCCGTCTTGATAGTGTGCAAGGACAGACAATTTGACTGTTTGGTCTTCTTTGAGAGCATCAGCTTTCTCCACTTGTAGGCTCAAATGGTCAATTTTTGGTGCTTCTTCAAGGAATTGAATTGCATAAGTTTGAAGAGGACCACCATCATTTGGTTGAACAAAGATGCTTGCACGCATACCGTTTGCTGCACTTGCTTGAAGGACTGTAACATCAGCATTTTCAGCACTTGCTGTGACTTTAGGCAACTCAGCTCCATAAGCAAGAGTGCGGTATTGCATTGGATGTTGACTAGTAAAGCCTGTAACGGCTTCACCACCAACAGTTACAGTTGGCACTACAGGTGCTGCAGGATTGCCTTCTTCTACTACAAGAGTAGCATGTACGGTTTCGCCTCCTAGTAGACCAGTCATTTGAATACGTGATCCAGCAACTGAAAGTTTAGCTTTATCTGCTTCCGCAATCTCCCAGTTATCCACTTCGTATTCTTGTACGCTTCCATCCGTAACAGCAATAGAAACGTATTTGTCAACAGCGCTCAAGTCTGTTCCTGGAGCAACACGCTTAACAGTTGGAAGCTCATTTGCGATTGCTAGAATTTCGACACGGGCCTCAACTTCGCGTCCGTCTGCCATACCTTTAACAGTCACAACTCCTGCTTGGCTCACATCTACAGGAGACCATGTTACTGGACGTTTTTCACGACTGCCATCACTGTAGACAAAAGCGACGGTCTTCGGCATTTTTGGTTCTTTCTCGATAACAGTACGTACTTTTGGTACCTCTGTCCCTAGAACGGTCTTTTCTTGGTCTTCTTTTTTACCAGTAAAGACAGTTACTTGACCAGATTTCAAGAGATCCGAATGAGCTGTTAGTGTGAATTTACCTGCTTGTTCAGTTGATTTGACAATAGCAACCCCTTTACCGTTAAAGGCTCTACGAATCCAAGAGCCATCTGGTTGCGCCTTATAGCGTTCACGGCTGGCTTGTTCCCCATTATCAACACCGACCAGTTGACCTTGTCCATGCAATTGGAAACGAACCAAATTATTGGCAGTTGGCACTACATTTCCTTGACTGTCAACGATTTCGTAGTAGATGTAGGTCAAGTCTTTTCCATCTGCAGCGATTGCGTGTTCTTCCTTGATGAGGCGAACACCTGCTGGTTGACCTGCAGTGATAATCTTGTCACGTGCAATTTCTTTTCCAGCTTCATCGCGAGCTACAGCTTCCAAAGTACCTGGTTGGTAAGCAACCTTCCACTCAAGATAGAGTTCCTTAGCATTCGCACCTTCTTGATAAGTCCGTCCATCGCTGGTTTGTTTTTT
This sequence comes from bacterium, assembly GCA_905221335.1. Lineage (GTDB taxonomy): Bacteria > Bacillota > Bacilli > Lactobacillales > Streptococcaceae > Streptococcus. Next base: position 65,016 of record CAJNCT010000006.1, on the reverse strand, counting down.
GTTGAAGGTCTTAACTCCGAGAGATTGACCGTTTAAGAACAATTCTACGCTTGAAGCGTTTGAGTAAGCACGAACTGGGATTTTTCCGTCTGCATCTTCGACTTTCGATGCCAATTCTCTATTTTCCCAGTTCCAGTGAGGAAGGAGGTGAACCATTGGTTTCTTCTTAGCAGAAACCCATTGGCTTTGGTAGAGATAAAAGTCATGTTTTGGAATACCGGCTGTATCTACGATACCAAAATAAGAGCTCTTAACAGGAGTTTGGTTTTGGTTGTGCCATGGCGTAGGCTCACCGATATAGTCCGTACCTGTCCAGATAAACTGTCCAGCATAGCCAGCGTTGTCACGGTCAAACGTCCATGAATCTGTTGCCGTTTTACCCCAGCCAACTCGGTCATTACCATAGTCAGACTGTTCGTAGTTACGTTCAGGTCCGTTACTATGTTTCAATTCACTTTCAGGACGATAATAGCTACCGCGTGTACGGGTTGCTGAAGATGTTTCTGAACCGTAAATCAACCAGTTTGGATGTTTCGCACGAAGTTTCTTGTAGTTGTCTTCTGAGTAGTTGAAACCAACCGCATCCAGTTCATTAGCAATTTTCTCATGATCACCGCTACCATCACCAAAGCGGAACTTATCTGCTCCCATGGTAACATAACGAGTCTTATCAACATCTTTAATCACTTTTACTAAGCGTTTAACCGTTGCAAGAGAGTGAGCATTACCATTGGCTTCACCGATTTCGTTTCCGATAGACCACATGAAGACAGCTGGGTTGTTTTTATCTCTTTCGACCATGGTACGAAGATCATAGTCAGACCATTTTTCACCTTTTCTAGCTTCGGGGTGAGTGGCATCTTTTTCAAAGAAACGTCCGTAGTCATATGGTTTCTTTCCACCATACCAAGTATCAAAAGCCTCTTCCTGAACCAGCAAACCAAGTTCTGCAGCTATTTGCAAGGTCTGTGGACTTGCAGGGTTATGAGTTGTACGGATGGCATTAACACCCATCTCCTTCATTTGTTTGAGACGACGGTATTCTGCCTTATAGTTTTCTTCTGCTCCAAGCGCTCCGTGGTCATGGTGCAAGGAAACACCATGGAATTTAATGCGTTCACCATTCAAAGAGAAACCTTCATTTGGGGTCCAGTGATAATAACGGTAACCAAACAAATCCTTCTTAGCATCCACCAATTGACCGTCACGGTAAACACGCGTAATCAATTCGTACAAGGCAGGTTTATCATTTAAAACTGTCCAGAGTTTTGGTTGTTCAACTTCTAAAATCGCATCAAGACTTGTTGACTCATGTGCTTTCAAGGTACGGCTCGCTGTACGAACCAAGCCTGTTACAGCCTGACCACCACGTTCAACGATTTGATACTCTGCCACTAGTTCATGGTCTTTATCATCTGTATTGACGATTTTGCTGGCTACATGAGTTTCAACCTTGCCATGTTGCTGTTGTTCTAGTTTTGGTGTTAAGATAGTTGTTCCATTTTTCTCAACATGAACCTTATCTGTCACTTGCAAGGTCACATCACGGTAGATACCACTACCTGAGTACCAACGGCTACTTGGTTGTTTGTTAACCGCATGGACAGCAATCACATTCTCACGACCATCTTTGTGAAGGTATTTGGTGATATCATATGAGAACTGGTTATAACCATTTGGATAATGCCCCACTAACTGACCATTGACATAGACTTGAGAGTCCATGTAGACACCATCAAAGGTCACTCGAACATTTTTCTTGAGATCTTTTTCATCAAGTTTAAATGTCTTGCGATACCAAGCTTCACCACCATTGAGCTGTCCACCCTCGTTTTGGGCAGGTGAATGATGATCAAAATCGTTAAAGATACTCCAGTCGTGTGGGAGATCCAATTTTTGCCATGACAAAACATCTGAATCTGGTTTCACAGCTTCTTTAGAGTTCGCATTGAGTTTAAAGTGCCAATTTTGATTAAAATTCACTTTTCTGTCTTCAATCATTTGATTTACTTCTTCGTTTGTCGCAACTTTCAAATCTTCCTTGACAGGCTTTTCTTGATTTGAAGCTTGAGATTCTACCTTTGGAGCTGTTTCTTCAGGTTTTAGAGACGCTTTCTCTTCTTTTGGAGCTACAGGTTCGTCTTCTTTCTTCTCTGGTTTGCTTGCTTCAATTGGAGTAGCTTGACTTTGGTCAACACTTGCAACATCCTTGTGCTCTGCTACAGCTTGATCTTCTTTTTCCTCCACTGCCGAACTTTCCTCTTTTGCTTGTTCCACAGTGTGGGCGATAGGAGTTTCATCCGCGAAAACTGGTGATTCTCCAAGGACACTTCCTCCAAATAGAACCGCACAGGTTCCAATCATGACAGAACAAGCGCCTACGGCAAACTTACGAATGCTGTAGACTCTTTTACGATTCCAATGGCCTTTTTCCATAAAACCTGCCCTTAGCAACCGCTTCCATTTTCTTGTAAGCGTATTACTTTTTCATAGTCTTTTACTCTTATTTTATAAAATGATATAGATAACCTCAATCCTCCAAACTAAAAAATCATAATTTTGATTGTTTTTTCTAAAATTTGTAGAGGATTTTAAAAATATGAATGTAGTTTTAGAACAAAAACAAACAATTTTTGACACTCAGTAAAACATGATAAAAAGTTCCCTTTGTAAGGAACTCCTTTTACTTATAATTAAAGATTCCCCCTGCCAACTTATCAGCTAGTTTAGGAAAGAGGCTATAAAATTTGTGGGCTAAATTCAACAAAACTGGGAGATTGAGTTCTCGTTTATTTGTTCCTATAGTCTTGACGATTTTTTTAGCAACCGCATCTGGTTCTAAGAGAAAGCAGTCAACAGACTTGAGGTAGCTGCCATCTGGGTCTGCCTGGTCAAAAAATCCTGTTCGGATTGGTCCTGGATTGACCGTCGTTAGATAGACACCATAGGGCATGAGTTCGAGGCGCAGAGCGTTTGAAAATCCAATCGCTGCAAACTTTGTCGCTGAGTAGAGACTGGATTTGCCAGTAGCTATCAAACCTGCCATACTGACGATATTGATAATATGCCCCTTTCGACTTTCCTTCATACGAGCTCCAAGATGACGAGACAGATTCATCAGAGCAAAGGTATTAACCTCAAACATCTGGTGAATGTCTTGATCAGAAATCTGGTCAAAGTCTTCAAAAATTCCGTAACCAGCATTGTTAATCAAGACATCAATCTTGCCATAGCGGAGATAAAGGTCAGCTACCAGAGTTTCTAGGGCTGAGTCATTGGTAATATCGATTTCAATCAATTCTGCATGGGGATGATTTCCATATAGCTCCAACAGTTTTTCCTTGTTTCTACCTAGTAAGATGAGTTGGTCATCTGGCAAGAGTTTGACCATTTCTTGGGCCAGTCCACCGCTTGCTCCGGTAATCAGAATAGTACGCATACTTATCCTTTCTCAATCTTCTAAATTTCCACTTCTTCCAAGTCTTTGACCACATGGACATTTTCAAAAACAGTAGCCGCATCTTTCTTGAGCTGGCTGATATCTTTTGAGAGGAAGCGGGCGCTGATATGATTGAGCAAGAGGCGCTTAGCACCGGCTTCTGCAGCTACTTGCGCTGCCTGCATATTGGTTGAGTGACCATGGTTACGGGCAATTTTCTCATCGCCCTTTCCATAAGTTGACTCATGGACCAGGACATCAGCATTGATGCCTAGACGCACGCTGGCATTGGTTTTTCGGGTATCACCAAGAATAGTGATAATCTTACCTGGACGGGGAGCTGAGATATAGTCTGCTGCCTTGATCTCGGTGCCATCTTCTAGAACAACATCTTGCCCGTTTTTGATTTTTCCAAAGAGCGGGCCAAATGGGACACCAGCAGCCTTGAGTTTCTCAGCATCCAAGGTCCCTTCTAGATCCTTTTGCATGACACGATAGCCGACACAGAAAATAGTGTGGTCCAGCTCCTCTGCATACACAGTGAATTTATCGGTCTCAAGGATTTTCCCAAGGGAATCTTGGTCAAATTCATGAAAACGAATACGGTAAGGCAGGCGAGAACCTGACACACGAAGGCTGGTTAAGACAAATGACTTGATCCCTTGCGGCCCATAAATGTCCAAATCTGTCTGCTCTTCATTAGCCTGAAAAGCACGGCTGGAGAGAAAACCTGGTAAACCAAAAATGTGGTCTCCATGCAGGTGGGTGATAAAGATTTTGCTGACCTTACGTGGTCGAATCGTGGTTTCCAGAATACGATTTTGCGTTCCTTCTCCACAGTCAAAGAGCCAAACTTCGTTAATCTCGTCCAAGAGTTTCAGAGCGAGACTAGAGACGTTGCGGGCTTTAGAGGGCTGACCAGCCCCTGTTCCTAAAAATTGAATATCCATTCGATACTTTCTAATTAATCAATATATAACATGGCTGTGCGGTTTTCCGATCGGAAATAGCGCTTGCCAGAAAAAGCAGCAGCTTCTTGCAGTAAATCCTCTTGGCTATAGCCTTTGAGACGTTTGCGACCATCTGCTAAGTTTTCCAAGTCTGTCAAAGCTGTGAGATTTTCTACACTAACAACTTCCTCGTCCCCGACATGCTTCATATAAATCTTTCCAGACTCTTCAAAGACGAGTTGATGGGGGAAAATTTGCGCAATCTCAAAAAGCAAGTCATCCGAGATTTCCTCTTCATTTTCAGAGAAAATCCGCCCCAGCCCCTTACTCTCATAGCAAAAGCCAAAGGATTTGCCAGATAAATTAAGACGAATAAAAGGCTTATTTTCAAAGGTGAAACTTGGCTCAGCATTGTAGAGGTTCAGTTCATGACTGAGTTCTGCAAAATAATCCGTCGCAGCTTCAGGACTCTTTTTCTGGTAGAGTTCAGCAAAGTAGGCATTGACTACACTTGGTGGAGGTGTGATGAGAGCTAGCTGCTCCTGCTCTGTTTTACCAGCTAGAAGTTGAGCTAAATAAAGCTTGTCTAAGCTTGTATAGCCACCATACTTGAGGGCCAAAGTTTTGATATCAGTCATAAAATTCTTCTAACCTCCATTTATTTCTCTCCGAAATGTAGCCTCTGATGACTTCTCCGTCATCCTGATAATCGCGATCCTCCAGAATCGCTACACTTTCTAAATCATGAATCTTGTAAGACTTAGAAAAAGGCACGCGCAGAGTAAAGACTTCAAAAATCTCCTTGATTTTCTCTAAAAACAATGCTTGCAACTGCTCACGACTATCCTCAGACTTGGCAGAAATGAGGACATAAGGCGTTTGGGTCGGCGTGAAATCCTCCACCAAATCCGCTTTATTGTAAAGAGTCAGGCGAGGAATATCCTCCATATCCAAGTCTTTCATGATAGACAGAACCGTTTTTTCATGTTCCTCGTGATAAGGATTGCTGGCATCGATGACATGAACCAGAAGATCCACATGCTTGCTTTCTTCCAAGGTTGACTTAAAACTGGACACCAATTCAGTCGGTAGGTCTTGGATAAATCCAACGGTATCAGTCAAGGTTACCTGTAGATTACCACCAAGATGGATACTCTTTGTCGTCGCGTCCAGAGTCGCAAAGAGCTCGTCTGCTTCATACTGGGTCTTACTGGTCAAGGTGTTCATAATGGTCGATTTCCCAGCATTGGTATAACCAATCAAACCAATCTTAAAGGTGCTCGACTCCAGACGTTTTTCTCTGACCGTTGCTCGATTTTTCTCAACCACCTTGAGTTGACGCTCGATGTCTGTGATTTGGTTGCGAACACTACGACGATTCAGCTCCAGCTGGCTTTCACCAGGTCCACGGGAACCAATTCCCCCTGCCTGACGGCTGAGCATAATCCCCTGACCAACCAAGCGAGGCAAGAGATACTTGAGTTGAGCTAGGTGAACTTGGAGTTTCCCTTCGTGGCTTCGAGCTCGCATGGCAAAGATATCCAAAATCAACTGCATACGGTCAATGACCTTGACACCGAGAACTTCTTCTAGATTGACATTTTGCCGTGGAGTCAAACGATTATTGACGATGACAGTAGTAATTTCTTCCGCATCTACCATGAGTGCAATCTCTTCCAACTTACCAGAACCGACGAAGGTCTTGGAGTCATACTTTTCCCGTTTTTGCCTGTAGCTATCGACTACGACTGCCCCAGCTGTCTTGGCTAGACTGGCCAATTCTTCCATAGAGAGGTCAAAATTGTCCATGTCCTGCAATTCCACACCGATAAGCAGGACACGTTCCTCTTTTTTCTCCGTTTCAATCATCTAAAAACTCCTCAATCTGGCTAAAAATACGCTCCTGCACACCAGACTCTCCTATCTGATAAAAGGTGACCCGCATGCGATTCCGGAACCAGGTCAACTGACGCTTGGCAAAACGGCGAGTCGCCTGTTTGAGACTCTCACAAGCTTCCTCCAAGGTCTGCTCCCCACGGAAGTAAGGAAAGAGTTCCTTGTAGCCAATGCCTTTGGCTGCCTGCACATCTGGATAATGGTCAAAGAGCCACTTGGCCTCATCCAAAAGGCCAGCCTCAAACATCAAATCCACTCGGTGGTTGATGCGTTCATAAAGCTGACTGCGTTCATCATCCAAGCAGATAATCAGTGGTTCATAAGGACTTTCCTGATTTTCCAAATCCTGACCAAAATGGGCAATCTCCAAGGCACGCATGGCACGACGACGGTTGAACTGGGGAATTTCAAGGCCTGCTTGCTCCACAAGATGAGCTAATTTCTCATCTGAATAAGGCTCCAAGCTAGCCCGATAAGCTAAAATCTCCTCATGAGGTGTTTCCCCACCTAGATGATAGCCTTCCAGCAAGCTCTGGATATAAAGCCCAGTCCCACCAGCGATAATAGCAAGCTTGCCACGACTTTGGATGTCCTCTATGGCTGCCTTAGCTTCTGAAACAAAATCAAAAGCCGAGTAAGACTCGGTCACCTCTCTGACATCAATCAAATGATGAGGAACAACAGCTTGCTCCTCCGGGCTAGCCTTGGCTGTTCCAATATCCAACCCTCTGTATACTTGTTGACTGTCACCACTGACCACCTCTCCACCAAAGCGCTTGGCTACTTCAATAGCAAGGGCTGTCTTCCCAACAGCAGTCGGCCCAACAATCACAATTATTTTTGTTTTCATCTTTTTTCCTTGAAAAATTCCCATTTTTTCGTTACTATTATTATATCATAAAAAGGTCAGTCAGAAAAATGCTACCCCTTGAGGAGCCTGGCTGATCGGGAAGATAAAGGAGGAAGACTCATGGCTAAAGGATTCGCTAAAGGTCTTGTAACAGGTGTTGCAGGAACTGTCGCTGCCGTTGCAGGTGCAGTATACGCAATTAAAAAGAAAGTGATTGAGCCAGAAGAGCAAAAAGCAGCTTTCATCGAAGAAAACCGCAAAAAAGCAGCTCGCCGTCGCGTATCACATTAATAAAAAAGAAGTTGAGAAATCTCAACTTCTTTTTTATTTCTTAAATAGCCAAATCAAACTTCAGCTGTGGCTTGACTGGATCATAGTCAACCAACTCAAAGTCCTCCGCTTTGATATCAAAGAAATTAGTCTTATCTGGTACATTCAAGACTAAACGAGGTTGGCAGTTTGACGGCTCACGACGAAGCAATTCCTCTGCTTGTTCAAACTGGTTATCATAGATATGGAGGTTATTGATAAAGTAGAAAAACTTCCCAACCTTCCAGCCAAAATGCTTGGCAATCATAATCTGTAAAGCCACGTACTGCATGGCGTTAATGTGGTGGGCCACCAGCATGTCATTGGAGCGCTGGGTCAAGGTCGCATCCAGATAGATTTCCCCATCAACGCGACGGACATCAAACATGGTCTGAAAGGCACATGGAAGAAGGCCGTCTGTCTCCTCAAATGCTTGGTAATCCCAGAGTGATATGATATTACGACGATTCCAAGGATTGGCTTCCAACTGCTTGAGAATCTTGTTAATGATATCGTGTTTCTTAACAACCGCACCGTAGCGCTCACCAATAGTTCCCGTATCTCCCACTTCCCAGTCATTCCAGTAGTGGACATTGTACTTGTCATTGAGCACTTCTAGGCTATTAGACTGATCCTGGTAGATCCAGAGCACTTCCTTGATGGCAGATTTGATTGCAATGGGACGTAGGGTTGTGATAGGAAATTCTCCCTTGGCCAAGTCATACTCTGCAAAGACACCCGTTACGTACTTGGAGTTGGCAACAGTCCCATCCTTGTACTTGGGACGTGCTTGTTCAGAAAAGACGCCGTCTTTGAGGATTCGTTCAATATTCTCTTTAAAAATCTTATCTGCTTTTGTCATTTACCCTTACCTCATTTATTGTCTTAACTAGTATAGCATAAAAAAAGAAAGGAGGAAAATCACTGGCTTTAAAGTAGTGTTTTCCCCTTTTTATTATCTTATTGCAATACAAGTGATGCTGCTCCGATAACTCCAGCGTCATTTCCTAGAGTTGCAAGAGCTAGTTTAGTTGATGTGCGTACTTGTGGGAAGGTATTTTCATCATAAACCTTTTGCACGCCTTGGAGAAGGAATTCTCCTGCAGCTGATACTCCACCACCAATAACGATTGTTGATGGGTTGAGGATGGAACCGATATTTGCACAAGCGATTCCCAAGTAACGTGAGAAGTTTCGGTAAACGATCAAGGCAAGGTCGTCCCCTTCTTTTGCAAGGTCAAAGACAGTTTTGGCAGTTACTTCTTCGCCGTCATCAATCAAGCGTTTCAAGGCTGCATCGCCTTCGTATTCATCTGCATATCGACGAGTCAAGTTGACAATCCCTGTTGCAGAAGCAACTGTCTCAAGACAACCCTTCTTACCACAGGTACATGCGATTGGTTGGTCAAAGTCAACAGTGATGTGACCAAGCTCTCCTGCCGCACCAGCAACACCGTGGAGCAGTTTACCTTCTGCCACGATACCGCCACCAACACCAGTACCAAGTGTCATAAAGACAACGTCCGGTTGGTTGTCACCAGCACCCATCCAGCGCTCACCAAGAGCAGCTACGTTGGCATCATTATCAATGAAGAATGGAATCCCCAAGGCTTTTTCAATCTTTTCTTTAATTGGTTGAAGGGTTTTCCAGTTGAGGTTGTAGGCACCGATAACAGTTCCTTTTTCACGGTCAACCACACCAGGTGATCCCATCCCAATCCCTCGGAAGTCTGTGGCTGACAATCCAAGCAAGTCCAAACGATGCTGAATAGACTCAATCATATCATCTACGATATGGCTACCTTCATCCAAAATATTGGTCTTGATAGACCATTTTTCTTGGATTTCTCCTTCTTGTGTTAAAATTGCGAACTTAACAGATGTCCCACCAAGGTCAATCCCAATAATCTTTTGACTCATCGTCTTCTCCTTTTAAATTGAAAATGCTTACAGATATAGTATAACAGAATCATCAACTTTGTGCAAAGGTTTGCGTGTTAAAAACAAATATTAAAACATCTCATTTGCTTCACTATTTGTAAAAATTAGTCACCTAGATGTTGAATGGCATAGTTTGCTTCTTCTTTTGTAAATTTTCCAATCCAAGAAGAAGTTAGCCACTCATAAATCTCTGTCTTTGATAAATGGTTATTCTTTCGGTATTCTCTTGCTTTAATTAAGGCATTTGCTTTGTAATCTGCATTCAAGTGATCGATGGCATACTGCGCTGCTGAACTTGAAAAACCATTCCACGTTAATTGGCCATAGAGATCTTTTTTTGACATATGTAAAACCGAATTATAGCTTTTCGCTTTATTTAAAGCAGCATTGTACTGCTTCCCATCTAGTTTTGGTTGCCGCACACCATCGTATCCTACATAGTGACGGCCACCATCTACCCATTTATCCGTAGCCATTTTGCCTTCAGAATCAACATAGTAACGGCCACCATCTACCCATTCATTCTTGGCCATCTTTCCATCTGATTTGAAATAATAATTTCCTACCCATTTATTGCGAGCATGGCTGCCTTCTGATGGTAGATTAAGTTTTTGAATGGCATAGTTTGCTTCTTCTTTTGTAAATTTTCCAATCCAAGAAGAAGTTAGCCACTCATAAATCTCTGTCTTTGATAAATGGTTATTCTTTCGGTATTCTCTTGCTTTAATTAAGGCATTTGCTTTGTAATCTGCATTCAAGTGATCGATGGCATACTGCGCTGCTGAACTTGAAAAACCATTCCACGTTAATTGGCCATAGAGATCTTTTTTTGACATATGTAAAACCGAATTATAGCTTTTCGCTTTATTTAAAGCAGCATTGTACTGCTTCCCATCTAGTTTTGGTTGCCGCACACCATCGTATCCTACATAGTGACGGCCACCATCTACCCATTTATCCGTAGCCATTTTGCCTTCAGAATCAACATAGTAACGGCCACCATCTACCCATTCATTCTTGGCCATCTTTCCATCTGATTTGAGGTAATAATTTCCTACCCATTTATTGCGAGCAGAGCTTCCTTCTGCTGTTAGATAATAATAGGAACCATGGTTTTTATCATAAATCCAGTCACTTTTAACCTTTTTTCCATCAGAATCAACATAATAACGACCACCATCTACCCATTCATTTTTAGCTCTCTTTCCATCCGATCTGAGGTAGTAATTTCCTACCCAGCCAGACTGAACTTTAGATTGTGATTTATCCTGTTTAGAAGTTGTTTCTTTAGCTTTTTCAGTCGGTTTTGGCGCTGGCTTTGGCGAGGGTTTTGGTGCCGGCTTTGGTGCCGGTTTTGGCGTGGCTTTTGGTGCCGGCTTCGGCGCGGGTTTCGGTGCTGGCTTCGGCGTAGGTTTTGGTGCCGGCTTCGGCGCGGGTTTTGGTGCCGGCTTCGGCGCGGGTTTTGGTGCCGGCTTCGGCGCGGGTTTTGGTGCCGGCTTCGACGCGGGTTTTGGTGCCGGCTTCGGCGCGGGTTTTGGTGCCGGCTTCGGCGCGGGTTTTGGTGCCGGCTTCGGCGCGGGTTTTGGTGCCGGCTTCGATGCGGGTTTTGGTGCCGGCTTCGGCGCGAGTTTTGGTGCTGGTGTTTTTGGTTTCTCAGCAGGGTTTTGAGCTGGTGTTTTTAGTTTCTCAGCAGGCTTTTGCGCTGGTGTTTTCGATTTCTCAGCAGGTTTTTGCGCTGGTGTTTTCGATTTCTCAGCTTGATTTGGCGCCGAAGTTGTATTCTCTTTTACAATCTTACCGTTTTTAGATGCATCCTTTTCTTGAGCAGAAACATGCTGAGCCGAAAAAGGAAAGTCTCCAGTTGTATCTGCAAATGAAATAAGCCCCAGTGTTGCAGTTGCTAAGCTGGTTACTAAAATTTTTTTTGATTTTTTCATAAAAATCTCCATTGTTTTAATGATTTATACCTATAGTATACCATATACTTTATTTTGCTTTCAAATCAAATATTAAATATTCAGAAATAAATCTAAAACTTAATTGAAAAATCCATAGTTATATCACTTCCAACTCATACAAGCCTCTGACTGCATTACAACCATAGATAGTTTCCGCTTGGTTCAAGTCTGCCAAAGTCAAGACTTTTTCCTCTACCTGTCCTGTTTCTAGCAAATGCTGGCGGTAGATTCCTGGCAAAATTCCTAGTCTGATAGGCGGTGTATAGAGCTTCCCAGCGATTTTCAGAACCAGATTTCCAATAGAGGTTTCCAGCAATTCTCCTGACTTATTGTGGTAAATCTTCTCTTGCTCCCCTAGGCTCAAATGCGGTCTATGAGTTGTTTTAAAGTAGGTAAAGGATTGATTCAAATCTGCTTCTTGCAGACAAAGTTTGGCTTTGCAGAAACTTGGACTAAGGGGTGTTAAGATTTGGCGACTGAGTTCTATCTCTCCAGACTTGCTAAGGCTGATTCGCAAACGGTAGTCCTGGTGGGAATCACAAGCTCGGCACTCTGCCTCTATCTTTTGTCTCAGGTTTTTCGGATCAAAAGGATAGGCAAAATAACGACTCGCCTTTGTCAGTCTTTCCAAATGTTGCTCTTCAAACAGCAAGCTCTTCTGGCTGATTTTCCCTGTAGTAATCAATTGGAAACGTGCTTGTTTACGATAGAGTACAGCCGCCTTTTGATGAACCTCACGGTATTCAGATTGCCAAGTGCTATCCCAAGTAATGCCGCCACCCACTCCATAGATGGCTTTCCCTTGATGCAGTTGAATGGTCCGAATGGCGACATTGAAAATCCGTCGCCCATTTGGAAGCAAGAGACCAATCGTTCCGCAGTAGACTCCTCTGGGTTGTGGCTCCAAGTTCTTGATGATTTCCATGGTCGCAATTTTGGGCGCTCCTGTTATGGAACCGCAAGGAAAGAGAGAGCGAAAAATGGCAACCAAGTCCACATCCTCTCGTAACTGACTCTTGATGGTCGAAGTCATCTGCCAAACCGTCGAATACTGCTCCACTTGACACAGATGTTCTACATGCTCACTTCCAACTTCAGAAATACGGTTCATATCATTGCGCAAGAGGTCCACAATCATCATATTTTCAGAGCGATTTTTAGGATCCTGCTCCAACCAACTGGCTTGGGCAAGGTCTTCTTGGTCAGTCACCCCACGCTGGGTTGTTCCCTTCATCGGACGAGTCGTTAATTCCCGGTCATTTTGCTCAAAAAAGAGCTCTGGACTCATGGAAATCACTGCCATCTCATCGTGTTCAACATAGGCATTATATCCCGCCTCCTGCTCTACCACCATACGATTGTAGATAGCAAAAGGATTAGCACTTAAGTTCTGCTTGAGTTGGACAGTGTAGTTGACCTGATAGGTGTCTCCCTGACGCAAATGATGGTGAATCTGGGCAATAGCCTTTTCATAGTTCTCTGCAGATGTTAGCTCCTGCCACTTTGAAGGCAAATCTACTTCCTCATAAGTCAGAGGAATAGGGGATGTTTCCACCCTATCGTGAACGGTAAAGTAAAGCAAATACTCTGCCAGTAAAGAAACCTTGTGAACTGCTAATTTCTCCTCAAAAGCAGGTGCAGCCTCATAGCTGACATAGCCCACCACATAATAACCTTGCTCTTGGTAGCTTTCTACTTGTGCCAGCAAGTCTGCCACTTCTGCTAAATCTCTCGTTTTTAACTCTTTGATCGGCTGGGTAAAGATGTATCTCTCACCCAAAGCCCTAAAATCAATCACTGTTTTTCTATGCATATCTTAAGTATAGCACAAAAAGGCAGATGCAGCTTAAGCTGATCCACCTTTTTAGTCATATCGACTCTATAACGATGTTTTGGCGAATAAATCTCCAGAGAATCCATCTGATTTTTGAAGAAGCTGTTTGTAAACCTTCCATTTAAGGTCTTCAGTATTTTTATAATGATTCTTTATATTTGGATTTTCCATGTTATCTAGGTCTTTTTGAACAGCCTCATCAAATAAGGACTTCAACTCAGCATAAGTAGAGATAGATCTGCCATTGATTTCGATTGTAGTGAAGCCGTTTTGAGCTTTGTCATAGACTTCTTTATACCAATGTTTCTTCCATGCTTCAAGAGTATCAAATTGGCCATTAGAGACTTTCTTGATAATGAAGTCATCACCCAACAACCCTTTGTTTTCCTTGTTGGCTTCCGCTTTATATTTGTTTGAAGCGTAACCAATAAATCCGTTAAGATAACCATAGTATCCCCACATACGGAAAGCATTATGTTTGAATGAAATCGAACCAACTGTACTCTTGCTAGTATTACCGCCAAAGATACCCGACATCATATTTACGGTTTGGTAAGCACTGTCAAAACCTTCCGAACGATAACGTCCATTCCCTGGCATACCATGTTTTGTAACGAAGTTATGATCAACCAATTGATTGATGTTCGTAATCGTCAATTTTTTCTCATTATCCGTTAAATCACGTAACTTATCCCATTGATGTGGCTCGCCTTTCAGATTGTTTCGCTCAGCGTTCGTACGCCATTCTCGGTCCATCTTTTTGAACCACTTGCTGTTGTCGTTCAAGTGTTTTCCAATAACTGCATCTGCTTCTAGATGGTCCAGCATCATCAGAGCCTCGTTATAGTTCTTCATATAGTGATCAATTTCTTCACGGTTCTTTAACTTGTTTGGATCATAATTGTAGATTTGAGTGCCATCATTCTGACGTTCATAAGCCATGTTCAAACCTAAGGCACCGTATTCACCATTTGGATTTGTCAACGATGGTGACTGGAGCATACCTTGCGCAAAGGACTCTAAGTCCGTCCCTTCACGATGATACCAACCGCCATAGTAAGCCATACGATCATTCACATGAGTCGTTTCATGCGTAAAGGCCGATGTACCAAAATCACTTATCAACTCTGTCATAACAAAGTAGACAGCATCTTGCTGATTTGGAGCGGCAAAGATATAAGCGTAAGCACCATATCCATACTGATAGCCATGATATTTATTGATCCGTCCAAAGAACTCTCGAATCGGAGCATAATCTGGTTTCCCATCCTTGTGACCATATCGGTTTGCCCAACCGATACCCGGCGCATCATGATTGTCCCAAACAGGTGTTGGAACACTATTTTCACTCTTGAGGAGCTTATTACGTACATTATCAGCAGCTAATTTTGACCAAAAGTCTAAGTAGTTCACCTGCTCTTTTGCTCTCTTATTGATTTCACTCTTGAAGGCTTCACGAGCCTCCTCAGTATTTTTACCATATTTTTCAAAAGCACTAAAAGAAATGGTATTATAGGTCGAAATCATGAAGAGATGCGAGTTCTTCAAGTTTAATAGAGGCAAAATCATCCGACCATGCACGCCATTATTAATCCCTTCATACAGACGATACTTCTTATGAGCAAAATCGGGGTTCAATGATGGCTGTTCTACCACATAAGCATTCTTTTCAATTGCCTTTTTAAACCAAACATTCATATCGGTTTCATTTGTAAACAATTTCATGTTATATGTTAGAAACTCATGAAGGCTTCCTTTACCTGTAGCACCTGCAATCACTCGACTATACGCATCTTGGGATTGGTCGCCCTTAAGATTGTTCTCTTTTGAGCCGATAGTGATCAAGCGATCTAAGACATTCACGTTCTTACCATAAAAATCTGGTTTAAACATCATAATATCTTTGATCGACAAACCATCATATTTAATGCCATAGTATTGGTTCAAATAAGCAAGCCCCATCATAATGTTGGCCTTATTGTCTTCAACTTTCTTAATGAAAGCACGTTGAGCTGCTTCATCATCATTTAGTTGATGATCTTCATTTTCAACAATTTGTTTCACCAAGTTTCCAAGATTTTGTTTTACTTCATCAAAACTTTCTTCTAAGAATAAATCGCGAATGTAACCATTTTTTCGTTCATCCGTGTTTTCTTGCGGTTTGTTCCGCTTGTCCATAAGAGCGCGCACTTCAGGAGAAATCAATTCTACACTGGATAATGTTTCTTTTGCCTTTGCAATCAAACCAGAACGATCTTTCACTAGCATATTTGGCGTATAAACGATATTCTGGTTGGTCACTTCGTACTCTTTGACTTGTTTTACATCAGAGTCAGCTTTGGCAGTGATGGCCAATTCTTCTTTGGTACCATCAGCATAGTGAATCATGATCTGATCAATAGCTGACAAGTCTGTTACAAACTGCCCATTTTTCAAACCAGTAACAGAAAGGACTTCTTTGGTCACCAAGTTTGAGCTAGCATCTAGTTTATTAGCTTGATTGACAATCCACTCCTTATTATAGAATGGTTGTAACTTTTCAATATTGCGATAGGCAAGTTCGCGGTCAGCTCTGTAGTCTTGAATGGCCTTATACTCATCTTCACGGTGTGTCAAACGGTTTAATTTATCTACAACAGGCTCTTTAATTTCATACTCATGCGCTGTGATTCCCAAAGCAGCAATTTTCTTGTCTGCTTCTTCTTGCGAAATAGGCTTAATACGATGCTGTTGTTTAGAATATCTATATGAAGATTTTCCTTCACTCACACCAGTAACAACAAAGTTTCGGTTTAAGCGGTCACCTGTCCAATATGGATCATCATCAATATCAGATGAGCCATAGAAAATCTCACCGTTCTTAACTTTCATCATTGAAACAGTGTCTTCAACGGAACCCAAGGCATTTGTACTGCCTACAACACCACCCGCGCTAATCGGTTCTCTCACATCGATAGTACCTTTAGCTACAGATTTTTTAATGGCTCCGTCCCGATAAACTGCATGGTTGTCCCCACCATTTTGTGACCAATAGGCGATACCAGCAACTTTCGCTTTATTACCCGTTATTTGTGCATCAACATAGGCCTTCTCAACAGAACCTTTCCAGTTTTCTCCAACAATTCCAGCAAGAAAGGCGCCTTGATTCCCACCAGCATGAAGCTTACCAATGAATGCCACATTTGTTAATCTGCCGTTATTATCAATTTTATTGATCAAACCTGATACGTCATTATTTCCAACAACTGTACCCGTTACTTTCACATTATTGATCGTTGTGTTTTTTACAACAGCAGCCAAGGGAGCAACTCTATTTGCCCATGGCATATGAATGTTTACCTTACCAAGGTTAAGGTCATGGATGTGTGCGCCTTCAGTATCGCCTAATAGTGGACGTTCCAAGTTATGAATCGTGTATCGTTGACCGTCTACACTTGATAGCTTGCCTCGGAACTTCGTCGTTACATATGATTTACCAGCTGCAGGAACATTAACCGCATTCAAGTCCGCACCAATTTTAAATTCACCAGATGGATTGGCCTGCATAGCTTTTACAAGTTCATTGAAATCGTAGTAGACATTCTCCTCATGAGTTTTTGGTTTGGCAAAATAATGGACGTATTCCTCACTGAGCTGGTTACCATCCGTATGCTGAACGAGGTCAGGCGCTTTGGCAGTGACCTTATAAAGCGTTTTTCCATCGACTATCACTTCTTCAATTTTGTCAATCGCAAGACGCGTCATCTTATTATCACGTGTAGCAATTTTTAGATAGTAAGGTCTTACATCACTTGGAACAGAGGTTAAGAAGCTACTATCCGTTTCCACGCCATTGTCGTCGACACTTATGAGGCTTGTTTCTTTTATATTTTTAACTTCGACCTTTTTTAAATCAATTCTCAGTGATTCTTCTTTGAGAATTTCTTCCTCGTTTCCTTCACCACGATCATAAACCATTTTTGTTTCGAGTTTATAATCCTTGTAATATTGCAAATCTGTTAGAGTTGCAGTCAAGTTATTTGGTGAAACCGTCATGGTTTTGACGACTTCGTTGCCTTTTTTCAGGGTTAAAGTGATCGATTTAATCGCTGCCTTACTTGGATTTTCCAGATTATAGTGAATCTGAGATGAGCGTTTCAAATCCTGAATATCAACCCTTGAAAAAGCCAACACTGGCTTTTCGAAGTTTTTGGTACCTAGTTTAACAATACGGTCTTGTGCTAACTCGATGACCTGTTCAAGAATTTCAGGCGCTTCCTGCGTCTTGATTCCTTTGATGGTCTTGTAGGTTCTGATAACCTTTTTCTGACCGTCTTTTCCTTCTTGGACCGTAACTTTATCGCCCTTTTTCAGTTGCGCGTCTTCTTCGACTATCTCCTTAAACGGAATTTTTTCAAGACTTTCTTCTACAAGAGTGCCTTCTATTGGTTTCGTACCGCGGCTTATTTTTTTAGTGACTGGTTCTTTGATGACAGTGGTTGTTGTATTTAAAACTTGGTCAGTCTCAACACCTTCGACAGTTTTATAAGTCGTTTTAGTAACTTGGATCCCTTTTTCACCGTTTTGAACCACTGTTTCTTCATCAGTGTACTTTGTAGGATCATCAATGATTTCCGTCTGGTAGTCAATCTCTGCGATTGTGTCTTTAGTAATTGTTCCTTCAGTTACTGTATATTCTGGAAGGTCCTCTTGAACAAGGGAGTGACCTTCCTTACCAGTTTCCTGAGTGCCTTTACTTTCAAGCTTTTCAGTATAGGCTGACAAACTATCTTGGACAAGGGACTCGCCTTCTTTACCGGATTCCTGAGTACCCTTACTTTCAAGCTTTTCAGTGTAGGCTGGTAAACTATCTTGAATTAGAGATTGCCCCTCTTTGTCTGGCTCCTGAGTCCCTTTAGCTTCAAGCTTTTCAGTATAGGTTGGCAAACTATCTTGAACGAGGGATTGGCCTTCCTTACCAGACTCCTGAGTACCCTTACTTTCAAGCTTTCCAGTATAGGCTGGCAAACTATCTTGGACAAGGGACTCGCCTTCTTTACCTACTTCTTGAGTGCCCTTGCTTTCAAGTTTTCCAGTATACGCTGGCAAACTATCTTGGACAAGGGATTGACCCTCTTTGTCTTCTTCTTGAGTGCCTTTGCTTTCAAGTTTTTCAGTATAGGCTGGCAAACTATCTTGAACAAGGGATTCACCTTCTTTACCAGACTCCTGAGTACCCTTGCTTTCAAGTTTTCCAGTATACGCTGGCAAACTATCTTGGATAAGGGAGTCGCCTTCTTTACCTACTTCTTGGGTACCCTTACTTTCAAGTTTTCCAGTATACGCTGGCAAACTATCTTGAACGAGGGATTCGCCTTCCTTGCCAGATTCCTGGGTGCCTTTGCTTTCAAGCTTTTCAGTATAGGCTGGCAAACTATCTTGAATAAGGGATTCGCCTTCCTTGCCAGATTCCTGAGTACCTTTGCTTTCAAGTTTTTCAGTATAGGCTGGTAAACTATCTTGGACAAGGGACTCGCCTTCTTTACCTACTTCTTGGGTACCCTTACTTTCAAGTTTTCCAGTATAGGTTGGTAAACTATCTTGAATTAGAGATTCGCCTTCTTTACCTACTTCTTGAGTGCCTTTACTTTCAAGTTTCCCAGTATAATCTGGGGCATTGTCTTGGACTAGAGATTTCCCTTTTTTAGAAGAACTAGCTACTTTTATGTCAGTTCCTTTAAAATAACCAATATACTCATATCCTCCAATATCGATCACACCTTTCGTTAGTTCTTCATTTGAGGAGGCCGAAATCGTTTGATTGTAAGCAAGTAATTCTTTATTCTCAAAGGCAAAAGTCGCAAAAGGAATGAAGTTGCTGACACCAAGAGAACCAATCAAAAGCACTCCAAGAACTTTCTGACGCTGTTTTTTGGACACCAAAAAAACAGCTAAAGATGCTGTTGCAAGACCAAGACCTGCTAAAGCAAATTCTTTACTTCCTGTATAGGGAAGTTGTTGACTGTTAGTTGCTTTCTTACGATAAACAACATAAATAATATCTTCATCTTGAAATTCTGTAGGAACTTCATGATGAATCAAGGCTTTTTCAGACTCGGTTAATTCTTGCTCCGTCAAATATCGATAATGGACTGAATTCACTTCAGCTAATTCATCTGCTTGGACTTTACCAGTTAATAACAAGCTGGCACCAACAAGAAAGGCCCCGATTGCTACAGGACCAACTCCAACAGTCAATTTACGAATAGAATACTTTAGGTTTTTTTGAAACTGTTCTTTTCTTTTTTTCATTCTCATATCTTTCTAATAGAATCTTCTGGATACTGCGCACGCGCACCCCCGATGAGTTTGGGACGACTAGCGAGAGCGGTTACATGGGCATGGCCAATCTCACGCAAAACTGGTCGAATCGGAACCTGCACATGCTTGACATGCATGCCAATTGCGGTATCTCCGATATCCAATCCAGCATGAGCCTTGATGAACTCCACCTCAACAGGGTCTTTCATAAACTTAAAGGCAGCTAGCTGACCTGAACCGCCTGCATGAAGAGTTGGAAGGACGCTGACGATTTCCAGACCAAATTGCTCCGCCACTTGACGTTCAACGACCAGGGCCCGATTAACATGTTCACAGCCTTGAACAGCTAGATGAGTTCCTCTTTCCTCTAGGATATCTAGGATGGTTTTCACAATGATTTCGCCAATGTCTTGGCTGGATTCCTTGCCGATTTGCCCACCTAAAACTTCGCTAGAGGATAAACCTAGGACAAAGAGGCTTCCTTCACGCAATCCAGCCTTTTCCAAAACATCTTCAATTACCTGCTGTGTTTCTGTTTTAATTCTACTTTTGTCCATCACTCTTAACCTCATTTTTCTCCTACTATCATATCTTTTTTTACTGATTTTATCAAGGCGAACTAATCACTCAGAGTTGACAATGCAAAAACTTTAAAAATGAATTTTCTTTTAGTAACAAAGTAAAGAGTCTAGGACAAGAATGCTTTTCAAAAAAGTAACAACTAAAATGACCTGTCCCCTAAAAAAGTTAAACAGAAGATTTAGCTTTGTTTAGCGGAGCAGGACAAATCTCTAGCGATGCTTATTTTATCTGAGTTTGAACATAGTGGGCAATGACATCTGATGTGTATTGAGCTGTGCCAAGTCCAAACTTGTCAATATTTTCCTTAAACTCTGGGTTGTAGACGTAACCTTTACCGATATGACCGAATACCTCAATAGAGCAGTCAAATCCATAAGTACGAATGGCTTGTAAGAGTTTGGCTGCTTCTTCTTGGTTTTCGGTTGCTGTTGCAGCTAGTCCATTTTTAAGGTTTTGAGCTAAAGCTTGAAAAACTTGGTTGAAGGCGGCTGTGGCTTCGTCTTCGTGACCTTTTTGGCGTTCAAGAGCCTGGTCCATGACTTCTTGTCCATACTCTTCTACCGCCTTTTGATGGTATTTTTGATTGTCTTGATAGCTAAATCCAGTAAATTTTTCCTCAATAGTCATTTCTATTTCTCCTTTTTGTTCTTGAATGGTTTTTTGCAAGGTTAAAATCAAGGTATCCAGATGTTCTCTTTCTTGGGTCAAATAGTCCAACTGCCTGATCAAATGGGGTAATAAATCTGTTCTTTCTTCCTTTAACAGCTCTGCTATCTTTTCTAAAGAAAAGCCTAGATATTTGTAATACAGAATGACCTGAAGGCGTTCCAAATCCTCCTGACTATAGGTTCGATAGCCGTTTTCTGACTTTAACGGGACCAAGAGTCCTATCTTGTCATAGTGGTGCAGGGTCTTGACAGAGACACCTGAAAGCTGCGCAGCTTCTTTTATATGGTACATGATTTCCTCCTTACAAGGATAGTATAACCCCTCCCCTTAGGTCAGAGTCAAGTGTTTTTACGAAAATTTTTTAACTTTTTGATAAAGGTGTGAAAACTTGAAAATGGTTTTCTTGACAGACCTTAGAAAACATGATAGGATAGTCAAGTCTATCAATCAAACAGAAGGCTCATAAAGAGCCATTGAGAGAAGGCTATTTGACAACTCAAGTAGCCTTTTCTTATTTTAAAAAACGAGATTGGAGTTTCAACTATGTCAGAAAAATCGCAATGGGGCTCGAAACTAGGCTTTATCCTAGCATCTGCTGGTTCAGCCATCGGACTTGGAGCCGTTTGGAAGTTCCCCTACATGACTGCTGCTAATGGCGGGGGAGGATTTTTACTGGTCTTTCTCATTTCCACTATTTTAATCGGTTTCCCGTTACTCCTTGCTGAATTTGCCCTTGGCCGTAGTGCTGGCGTTTCCGCTATCAGAACCTTTGGAAAACTGGGCAACAATAACAAGTACAACTTTATCGGTTGGATTGGTGCCTTTGCCCTCTTTATCCTTCTCTCCTTTTACAGTGTTATCGGTGGATGGATTTTAGTCTATCTAGGTATTGAGTTTGGAAAATTGTTCCAACTTAGCGGAACGGGTGATTATGCTCAGTTATTTACTTCAATCATTTCAAATCCAGCCATTGCCCTAGGAGCTCAAGCAGCCTTTATCTTATTGAATATCTTTATTGTATCACGTGGGGTTCAAAAAGGGATTGAAAGAGCTTCGAAAGTCATGATGCCTCTGCTCTTTATCATCTTTGTCGTGATTATTGGGCGCTCTCTCAGCTTGCCAAATGCTATGGAAGGCGTTCTATACTTCCTCAAACCAGACTTTTCAAAACTAACTAGCGCTGGTCTCCTTTATGCCCTGGGACAATCTTTCTTTGCCCTCTCACTAGGGGTGACAGCCATGCTGACCTATGCTTCCTACTTGGACAAGAAAACCAATCTGGTCCAGTCAGGGGTTTCCGTCGTAGCCATGAACATCTCGGTATCCATCATGGCAGGTCTAGCCATTTTCCCAGCCATGTCAGCCTTCAATATCCAGTCTGAAGGGGGACCAAGCCTGCTCTTTATCGTCTTGCCTCAACTCTTTGACAAGATGCCTTTTGGAACTATTTTCTACATCCTTTTCCTCTTGCTCTTCCTATTTGCGACGGTTACTTCCTCTGTCGTGATGCTGGAAATCAATGTGGGCAATATCACCAATCAGGACAACCGCAAGCGTGCTAAATGGAGTGCTATTTTAGGGATTTTGACCTTTGTTTTTGGAATTCCTTCAGCCCTTTCTTACGGTGTTATGGCGGATGTTCACATCTTTGGGAAGACCTTCTTTGATGCTATGGACTTCTTGGTTTCCAATCTCCTCATGCCATTTGGAGCCCTCTGCCTTTCTCTCTTTACAGGCTATATCTTTAATAAGGCTCTTGCTATGGAGGAACTCCATCTCGATGAAAGAGCCTGGAAACAGGGACTTTTCCAAGTCTGGCTCTTCCTTCTCCGTTTTATCATTCCCATCATCATCATCGTGGTTTTTATCGCCCAATTTATGTAATCAAAAAGGACTTGAGTAGTGGACTCAGGCCCTTTCTTTTTTATGGATGGCTAACAATCAATTCCAAGCCTTGCCCTTCCAAAGTCCAAGCTTCAACATCACTTGGTAGGACAAAGTGGCTACCTTTTTGGATTGGATAATTTCCCTCGTCAACAGTTAGTTGACCTTGACCAGCTAAGACGCTGAACAGGCTGTAGTCAGCTGTCTTTTCAAAGTCAACTTTCCCAGTAATTTCCCACTTGTAAACTGCAAAGAAATCATTGGATACAAGAAGAGTGGAACGTAAATCATCAGCTTTGATAGTTACGGGACGGCTATTAGCAGGTTCACCAATGTTCAAGACATCGATGGATTTTTCAAGGTGAAGTTCACGCAAGTTGCCCTTGTCATCCTTGCGGTCAAAGTCATAGACACGGTAGGTTGTATCACTAGACTGTTGCGTTTCAAGAATCAAGATACCTGCTCCGATAGCGTGCATGGTACCACTTGGTACATAGAAGAAATCTCCTGCCTTAACTGGCACTTTTGTCAGCAAGGCATCCCAGTTTTTGTCCTCGATTTGCTGACGGAGTTCTTCTTTTGATTTGGCATTGTGACCATAGATAATCTCTGAACCTTCATCCGCAGCGATGATGTACCAGCACTCTGTTTTCCCTAACTCGCCTTCATGTTCTAATCCATAGGCATCGTCTGGGTGAACTTGGACACTGAGCCAATCGTTGGCATCGAGAATCTTGGTCAACAGTGGAAATACAGGTTCTGGACGATTACCAAACAACTCACGATGCTCTGCATATAAAGTAGCTAGGTCTGTTCCCTCAAAACGACCATTTGCTACCTTAGAAACCCCATTGGGGTGAGCTGAGATTGCCCAGTATTCTCCTATTTTTTCACTCGGGATGTCGTAGCCAAACTCATCACGTAGCTTGGTTCCACCCCAGATTTTTTCTTGCATAGCTGATTGTAAAAATAATGGTTCTGACATCTTATTCTCCTGTCTGTTTTTCTCACTTCATTATAGCAAAAAGCCAGGTCTAATTGAACTCTTTTTCACATCTTATAAAGTAGGGAGAAGATTTTATAAAAATAGTGAACAAATATGCTCTACTTAATACTTGCACCATTGCTGGCAATGACATCCTTGTACCAGTAGAAGGATTTCTTCTTGCTTCGTTTGAGACTTCCTTGACCTGCATTATCACGATCCACATAGATAAAGCCATAGCGCTTGTTCATTTCGCCTGTTCCAGCCGAAACCAGATCAATACAACCCCAAGTCGTATAACCAAGCAGGTCAACTCCATCTTGGTATATGGCATCTCGCATAGTCTTGATGTGGGCTTCTAGATAAGCAATCCGATACTCATCCGCTATATAACCATTTTCATCTGGCGTGTCTATAGCGCCGAGCCCATCTTCTACGATGAACATAGGCTTTTGGTAGCGATCCCAGATAGCATTGAGGGTGATACGAAGCCCCAGTGGGTCAATCTGCCAACCCCATTCTGAGGATTCCAGATAGGGATTTTTGATAGAGGCAAAGACATTTCCAGCTGTCAGATTCCTCACTTCTGGATCGCCTGAAGCCACTCGACTCGCATAGTAAGAGAAGGAAACAAAGTCAACAGTGTGATTCTTCAATAAATCTAAATCTTCTGTCGTCATTTCAATCTTAATTCCCTCACGCTCCCACTGCTTCTTAGCATAGTTTGGATATTCCCCGCGTGCTTGAACATCAATGAAAAAGTAACTCTTGCGGTCTTGCTCCATGGCTGCCCAGTAGTCTCTCGGATGGGCAGTGTTGGGATAGTATTGCCCTGCTGCCAACATACATCCCACCTTGTTTTCTGGATCAATTTCGTGAGCAATTTTAGTCGCCATAGCCGAGGCTACCAGCTCATGGTGAGTTGCTTGGTATTTGACCTGTTCTTGATTTTCTCCTTCTTCAAAACAAATTCCAGCTCCTAAAAAAGGTGCATGCAGAATCATATTGATTTCGTTGAAGGTTAGCCAGTACTTGACCAAGCCCTTATAACGGGTAAAAAGTGTGCGACAGAGATTTGCATAAAAGTCCAACATGCGACGACTACGCCAACCACCGTACTCCGTAATTAGGTGCATGGGGCAATCGAAATGCGTGATGGTCACCAGAGGTTCAATCCCATACTTGTGGCATTCCTTAAACAAATCCTCATAAAAGGCTAGACCAGCTTCATTTGGCTCTGCTTCGTCACCTTGAGGAAAAATCCGAGTCCAAGCAATGGAAAGTCGATAGGTTTTAAATCCCATTTCTCCAAAAAGAGCGATATCTTCCTTGTAATGATGGTACATATCAATGGCTTCCTTAGCTGGGTAAAAATAGCACTCCTCAAACGAAAACATCTTTTTCTGACCTGTGATAATGGCTTCACGGTCAGGTCCAATCGGTACCACATCGACATTAGCAAGACCTCGACCATCCGCATCATAAGCGCCTTCGCACTGGTTGGCAGCTGTCGCTCCGCCCCACAAGAAACCATCAGAAAAAGTTAGATGTTCAGTCATATCTCTACCCACTTTCCTATTTTACTGCTTCATTTACTTATATTATACCGCAATCTCAATAGCTTTACTTGTGAAATCGTACTAAATAGTGATACTATTCTATCATTTAAAATAATCCGACAGATTTTCGGAGTCCCTTTTAAAAAATTCGTCCTAAAAAATAGAGAACTTTTCTTCAGCAAAAAACGATTCTAAGTATAAACATAGAATCGTATGATGAAAAGCTGAGCTTGATAACAAAATAATCAACTTCTATTTGACAAGATTTGGAAGAATAAACATGATGAAGACGGCTGAAGAAAGCATCATTAAGATAAGAAGATAGACCGATAATTTAGTCAGCCATAAAAAGCGACCTGGGTTTAATGGTCTTTCCACGTAAGAAAGTTTAGGTTTGTTCGGATCATAGTAAACAGTGACCTTTCCACCGATTGGGAAGCGCTCCATAAGTGGTGATTTTGTTACAGAAATGAAACTATTTCGCCGTACCTGATACCTTAACACTTGTGGAATTTCTCCATTATCGAAACCTTCCAACTTTACTTCAGAAACAATAGAGTTAAGCGGTGTTGCCACCGTTTTTGATACGCTAGAAAGAAATCTTGGCCCTACTACCTTGTACTGATTCCCTGCAACAGTATATTCTACAACTGGAAGACTAACATCGTTATAAAGAAATGTAGAATATCTTGTGATTTTTCCTTCAGTTTTTTCAGTACATTTTTTATCATCTAAATAACTACTAAAAATCAACTCATTGAACATAAAATACGTAAAGGCAGCAAACGCTAGTATCATACAGCCAAATAATAAAAAGAAACTCGTCGACATCTTGATTCACTCCTAAACTTTCGTTAGGCTTCTATTTTAACAGAATATAAAAAAGGATACAAGAATACTAACTATTTTAAACTTTTTAAACCAATGCTGTGATAGCCGTCACTAGACCAAAAATGATACCTGGCGCATTAGCAGCCGCAAGGGGAATATCTCTTTCTTTCTTGAAAAGACCGTAATAAACCCATAAACTACAGTTGATGGCTGCGACCAAGGGTTGGATGAAATTTCCTTTTTGACCAGCCAGGTTGTTCATGATTTGTGGGAAGTAAGAGACATACATCATAACGGACATGAAGGTCGCTACCCAACCCAAAATTTTCATTTTTTTTTCAGACATTTTCAAAACCTCTTTCATTTTTATGAATCATATTTTATAATCTTTTTTCAAAACAATCAAGACTTTGAAGTTTTTGTTATGAAGATGTAAAATATCACAATCTTGTGATAAGAAAGAGGAAACAGAAAAAGACCGGATTGCTCCGATCTTTTAATAATTCACATTCTCAATTTCTGTTTTAAAAATAGCTAAGGTTAACGTCAAATGACAACGCGCCCTACTTCATACGATAAAAATCAATCACTAGACCGGCAGGCCCTTCAACTAGCAGGCTTTCTGTTCCCCAATCGGTTACAGCTGGGCCGTTTAAAACTGTGATACCAAGTTCTTTCAACCGTTGGTAGTTCTGCTCTACATCCTCAACCTCAATGTGAAGAATGATTCCTGACTGAAAGTTTTCCAAAGAAATCAAATGATTTTGAGACAACATGAGACAATGACTGCCAATCGTGAACTGAGCAAAACTGTTGTCAACATAATCGGCTTTTTTATCCAAAATACGCTCCAAGTCAGCACAGACTTGGGGAACATCTGACACGATAATATCTAATTGATTTAAATTCATTTACTGTCCTCCACAAAAAGACCGGATTGCTCCGATCTTTTTAAGTTCTGCTCTAAGAAAATCAAAGAATATAATCTACAATATTTACATTTGATTTTCGACGAGAGGAATTATTTGATTGCGCGTGATTGCAACCCTTCTTCTTCCAAGAAGAGACGGAATGGTACAAGCTCTTCAGCTTCGTATTTTTCTTTGAAGGCTTTAATAGCTTCTTCTGAGTGTTGTTTTGGATCCAACTCAAGTACTTCTACTGGAAGTGGACGATGTGGAGTGATGTGAGCATCGATAACAACAGTTTTACCTTCTTTGTTCAATTTAACAGCTTCAGCAACGACTGCGTCGATGTCTTCGATACGGTCAACTGTAAATCCAATAGCTCCTTGAGCTTCAGCGATTTTCGCATAGTCAGCATTAGGGAAGTCACAACCAAACAAGTGTTTGTTTGTGTCTTCGTATTTGTCCTTGATGAAGGCATATTTACCATTTGAGAAGACAACGTTGATAACTGGAAGGTCGTATTGAACGTTTGTGATAACGTCTGGGTAGCACATGTTGAATGCACCGTCACCCATGATGTTCCATACTTGGCGATCTGGATTGTCTTTCTTAGCAGCGATACCACCAGGAAGGGCAATACCCATTGTCGCAAAGAGTGGAGATGTACGCCACATGTTCTTAGGTGTCATGTGAAGGTGACGAGTAGATGTTTGAGTAGTGTCACCTACGTCAATTGAATAGATAGCGTCTTGATCAGCATGTTTGTTGATTGCATTGTATACTTGATACAATTGCAATTCACCCTCAGTTTTACCTTCGAGTTTGTTCATGTAATCACGCCAGTTTTGGTTATTCTTAACGTTTGCACGCCACCATGGAGTAGATTCAACTGGATTCACTTTATCAAGGATTGCTTTCGCTGCTTGACCTGCATCACCAAGGATTGAAGCGTCTAGGGCATGACGTTTACCAAGTTTGTATGGATCGATATCGACTTGGATGAATTTTTCAGTATTCTTGAAGGCTTCGTAAACTTCAGCAAACGGGAAGTTTGAACCAAGGAAAAGAACTGTGTCTGCTTCAAAGACCACTTCGTTGGCTGGTTTCCAACCAACACGGTAAGCAGAACCTGTCAAACCTTCGTAGTTCCATTCGAACGCTTCGAAGTTTTTACCAGTTGTGATGATTGGGGCTTTGATTTTACGTGACAATTCAGTAATAACTTCACCAGCTTTAACACCACCGTAACCAGCGTAGATAACTGGACGTTCAGCATTGTTCAAAATTTCAACAGCTTTGTCGATTTCAACTTCGTTCAAAGCAGGAGCGATGAATGAACGCTCGTATGAACCTGAACCGTAGTATGAGTTTTCGTCGATTTCTTGGAAACCAAAGTTTACTGGAATTTCAACGACAGCTGGACCTTTTTTAGAAACGGCAGCACGGCAAGCTTCGTCAATCACTTTTGGCAATTGCTCTGCGTAAGCTACACGTTTGTTGTAAACAGCGATACCATTGTACATTGGGTTTTGGTTCAATTCTTGGAAGGCATCCATGTTCAATTCGTTAACTGGACGTGATCCAAGGATAGCAAGGAATGGAGTGTTATCCATAGCTGCATCGTAAACACCGTTGATCAAGTGAGTTGCACCAGGTCCACCTGAACCAACTGCAACACCGATAGATCCGCCAAATTTAGCTTGCATAACCGCTGCAAGAGCACCTGTTTCTTCGTGGCGAACTTGCAAGAAACGGATATCTTTGTCTTCAGCCAAAGCGTCCATAAGTGAGCTAAGTGTTCCTGATGGGATACCGTAGATAGTGTCTACGCCCCATGTTTTCAATACGTTGAGCATTGCTGCTGATGCAGTAATTTTCCCTTGAGTCATAATGATAACTCTCCTTCAAAATAATTTCATACATTTACAAAAAGCGCTTTTATATGTTGTTTGAAAGCGATTCAGTAAATTTACAATCCTAATTTACCACATTTACTTTGAGTATCCTAAGAATGTGCTCACAAGTTTGCATTCTCTATTACAGCACAGATTGAAAACGCTTCAGAAAACTGTTTTATAATAAAAAGCGGTAAGCACCGCTTTTAGTCTATTTTAGTAACGTTTAGCATAAGTGAACTGGTTAAAACAGATACAGAACTAAAGGCCATGGCTAGACCAGCCAGTTCTGGATTGAGAGCCAATCCAATTCCTGAAAAGACTCCTGCTGCAATCGGAATTCCGATGACATTATAGATAAAGGCCCAGAAGAGGTTGAGAAGAATTCGATTGAAAGTTTTCTTGCTCATATCAAAGGCACGAACCACTCCTGACAAATCATTGTGAGTAAGAACAATCCCTGCCGACTCAATAGCAATATCAGTTCCTGCGCCCATGGCAATCCCGACATCCGCTACACTGAGGGCTGGCGCATCATTGATACCATCTCCGATAAAGGCTACTTTACCGGCCTCTTGCAGTTGATGGATTTCATGGGCTTTTTCTTCTGGTAATACACCAGCAATAACCTCTTCAATACCGATCTGATCTGCAATGGCACGCGCGACACCAGCATTATCTCCTGTCAGCATGACTGTTCGAAGACCACGTTTTTTCAGCTGATTGATTGCAAGCTTGGCATTTTCCTTGGGGATATCTTGCAGGGCAAGCAAGCCTTTAATTTCATTATCAACAGCCAAGAACACAACTGTCTTAGCTTCTTTTTCTAGTTCTTCTAGTTTTTCCTGATAAGCACTAGAAATATCCATGCCATCTAGCATTTTAGCATTTCCAAGCAAGACTTGTTTCCCATCGATTTGTCCTGAAACACCTTTTCCATGAAGGGCTTGGAAATTTTCTACAGTATGAAGCTCAAGTCCTGCCTCACTCGCTCGATTGACAATGGCTTGAGCCAATGGGTGTTGAGAGGCCTCTTCCAAAGAGGCAGCTAAGTCAAGTACTTCTGTCTCGTCGCCAATGATATCAGTGACCACTGGTTTTCCTTCCGTCAATGTCCCTGTTTTATCAAAGACGAGAGTTTTGACTTTCTGAATCTCCTGTAAGACAGTTCCATTCTTGAGGAGAACGCCCATCTTGGCACTCCGTCCTGTCCCCACCATGAGAGCCGTTGGTGTTGCAAGACCTAGGGCACAAGGGCAGGCGATAATCAAAACTGCCACCCCATAAAGGAGAGAGGTCACAAAGCTAGCCCCGAGCAAGACAAACCAAACCCAAAAAGTCAGAATCGCTAAAATGACAACTGCAGGGACAAAAATCCCTGAAATCTTATCCGTCAAATCCTGAATCGGTGCGCGGCTGGTCTGGGCTTTCTTCACAAAGTCCACAATCTGTGCTAAGACAGTCTCTGAACCAACTTTTTCCGCCCTAAAAATAAGAGTGCCACTGTTATTGATAGTGGAGCCAATGACAGCATCCCCAACTGTCTTGTCCACTGGCAGGCTCTCACCTGTCACCATAGATTCATCAATACTGGAGACACCTTCCACTACGACGCCATCAACCGCAATCTTTTCACCGGGACGCACTCGAATCAGATCACCTACCTTGACTTGGTCCATAGAAACTTGAACATAGCTATCATCACGCAAGACTTCTGCAGTTTTAGCCTGCAAGTCCAGTAATTTCTCCACAGCTTGGGAAGTATTTTTTCGCATTTTTTCCTCAAAAACGGCTCCCAAAAGAACGAAGAAGAAGATAAATGCAGCACTTTCAAAGTAAACGGGGAGACCAGCGAAGAGGGCAACTAAGCTATAGAAATAGGCCACTAGGGTTCCAAGAGCAACCAGGGTATCCATGTTGGCATTGTGCTTTTTAAAGCTGGCCCAAGCACTCTGGATATAAGGACCACCTGCTACTAGCATGATGGGTGTTGTGGCTAAAAAGGTACCCCAATGCATGACTGGATGACTGATAGTCCCTGTCAACATCCCAATCATGAGGAAAACAAGAGGCAGGGTAAAGATGCTAGTAACCCAAAAACGTTGCAAAAGTGACAAAGATTTTTGCGTCTTCTCAACTACGGTATAGCTTCCCTTTTGCATCTTCATACCACATGAGAATTCATGCTCACCCAGCTCTTGAGGAGTAAAACGAATTGTTTTCTCCTCGTCCACACCGATTGGTTCTAGAATCCCTTCTTCTTCAAAAAGAATTTCCTTATAACAGTTTGAAGGGGTTGTACGATGAAATGTAATCTCAGCTGGAATTCCTTTTTGAAGCTGAATGTGGGCTGGATGATAACCTTTTTCAGCTCGGATACGGATTTTTTGAATGCCATTTTCTAGGCTTGCTTTCACAATTTCTGTCATCATTTCCTCCTACTCTACAATCATCTTGCCGTGCATCATGTTCATACCACATGCAAAGCCAAATTCTCCAGCCTGCTCAGGTGTGATTTCCACTACATATTCTTCCCCCATAGGCAGGTTCGCATGCACACCAAAGTCTGGAAAGACGATCTGATCCAGACAGGGTGAAGGGTCCTTGCGGTCAAAGACAATGCGGGCTGGCACTGATTTTTTAAGAATAATCAACTCTGGCGTATAGCCCCCCATAACTTCCACTCGAATCTCTTGGTAGCCTTTTTTTTGCTGGGCCTTTTGTCCAGATTTTTCAGGCTTTTTGAAAAACCAAAACAAGATAAACGCGATAAGGGCAATACAAACAATGGTTACAATACTATTTAACATGACGTCTCCTTTACATACAATTACATTTTACTTCAGCAACTGCGCTAGCTTTTTTCTCAGAAATCACAGCTTCCAAGTCTTTCAAGTCAGACAAAGTGAAATCACATTCGACAATCAAATCAGCCAACAAGTTCTTAATCCTACGAGAACAAACCTTGTCCTTGATATCTTGGACAAGCAAGTCTCGGCTTTGATCCAGAGTTAAAAGGGCTGAATAAACAAAGGACTTGCCCTCTTTTTTCCTGGTCAGGCACTCTTTCTCAACCAAACGAGCCAAAAGGGTTTGAACTGTAGACTTGGACCAATCAAACCGCTCCGCCAGAACCCTGATCAAATCCGTACTGGTCTGTTCACCCTGCATCCAAACAATCTTCATGACCTGCCATTCTGCATCTGAAATCTGCATCAGTACACCTCCAAAATCTACATTTGTCAATTATGGTTCTAAGTATACTATCAAAATCTACATTTGTCAATTAAAAAGAACCGATACTACGCATCAGTTCCATTAAAATCTAAGAAATGAGTTTCTCTATCCTTGCCAATTTTCTTGGTCTTCTTTGAATCGTTTTAAGAGATCCAATCCCTCTGGTGTGATGTAGCCTTCTTCCTGAGCTAGGTGGATGAGCTCACTGTAGTTTGAGAGAGTCACCAGTTTGACACCAGCATCCGCAAAGTTCTTATCTGCTTTTGCTAGTTGATAGCTAAAAATGGCTACTACACCGAGAACATCTGCTCCTTCACGCTTGGCAGCTGCTACCGCTTCGAGAACTGAACCACCAGTTGAGATCAGGTCTTCTACAATTACCATTTTTTGCCCCTGGGCTACACGGCCTTCGATTTGGTTTCCAGCTCCATGGTCTTTTGGTTTACTACGGATATAGGCAAATGGTAGATTCATCTTGTTCGCGATGATAGCTCCGTGTGGAATCCCTGCTGTCGCTGTACCAGCAATGACTTCTACCTCTGGAAAGGCTGCTTTGATAGCATCCACAAAACCATTTTCAATCAAGGTACGGGTTTCTGGATAAGCTAGCGTTACACGGTTATCCGTATAGATAGGTGACTTAATACCAGATGCCCAAGTGAAAGGCTCTTCTGGTTTGAGATAAACCGCTTGAATTTTCAATAGATGGCTAGCAATGTCTCTAGCAAGTGTCATGGTATACTCCTTCTTATCCTTAAATCTATAATCAAATACGCTTTAGACCCAATCGCGTGTCCATTCTTCCTTGATAGCATGGTAGGCTGCTACAGGGTCTGCTGCCTGTGTGATAGGACGGCCTATTACAATGTAGTCACTACCGATTTGATAGGCTTGACCAGGGGTCACTACACGTTTTTGATCCCCTGCTTCAGCACCTGCTGGTCGAATCCCTGGTGTCAAGCAGATAAAGTCTTCGTTTGTAGCTTCTTTGATAAGTTGGGCTTCTTGGGCTGAGCAAACCACTCCATCCAATCCAGCTTCAGCTGTTTTCTTAGCATAGTGAATCACTGATTCTTGCAGACTAGTTTGGATATTTTGACAGTCTTGCATCTGTTCTTCGGATGTTGAGGTTAATTGAGTCACCGCGATAAGAATCCCTTGATCACCAAGGCCTTCACGCGCAGCCTGCATCATCTCAAGCCCACCTGCAGCCTGAACATTGGTCATATCGACACCCAGACTTGACAAGATTTTCATGGTTGACTTGACCGTATTTGGAATATCATGCAACTTGAGATCCAAAAAAACACTATGTCCCAATGATTTCAAATAACGCACAACCTCGGGACCTACTGCATAGTAGATCTCCATTCCAACTTTGACATAGAGTTTTTCCTCTGCTGGAAAAAGGGCTAAAAATTCTTTGGCTTCCTCGAAACTTGGAAAATCCAGAGCAATGACCGGGCGACTCTCACGCATTCTTTTCTCCTATTCTTTGCTAACAGTCCATTGCTCAAAAAAAGGAACCTGCTAGCAGCTAGGTTCCACGAAAAACGGGTAGTCTCCACCCTTTCACTGTCTAACCTTAGCTGCCTCTCTGGACTGCTTTAAAAGTTTTCTACTATTCTATTATTTATAACGACACTTGTCAAGTAAAAACTGAAGATTCTTATTCTTGTTTCTTTTCTTCAGCTTTTTTTTCTTCCTGTTTTTTCTTCTCTGCTTCTTTAGCTTCTTGTTTAGCCTTTTCCTCAGCTTCTTCTAAACGTTTATCAGCTAAGCTAGTACTATAGATGCCAGCTTCCATATCAATAAAGCTCGGTTCTGACAATTGTGGCTTGATTTTGCTGTAATAAGGTAATTTCTTACTCAACTCTGACAAGGGAACTACTATTTCATCTGTATCCTGCATAGTAATTTTTAGAAGATCGGCAGTTGCCTTACTTGGCGCTAGTTCGATCTTCTGAATCTGACTCTTTATGTCCTCACTAATACTAGAAAGACCCGTCATCAAATCCTTCACCTGCTGCTCATCGTTAAAGGTGACTGTTAGGTAGGTCTCAGGCAGATTCAAAAGGTTGACAGGGCTTGAGACAATTGTTCCACTAGATAGGATTGGATAGTGGTATTCACCTGTCACATAGTAGCCAACAATCTCAAACTCTTTGACTTCAATCGTAAAGTTTGTCGGAAATTTGTAGTCAATATTTGCTGACTCGATCCAGTGATTAGACTTGATCTTCTCAGCGTGCTTCTCTTTGTTCCATAACAAAGACAAGGTATAGTCGCTGTCCTGAATGCCAGAAACCTGTTTAATGTCATCCGCTTGGGTCTGGACATTTCCCTTAACCTCGATATGCTTGATAGTCGAAAGAGGAGTCAAGAGATAGATAGAAAGGAGGAGAACCAGAACACTCGGCACCAAGATACTAACTGCCCGCCAAATATGAACAGGCGCAATTTTAGGCTTGGCAGGTTTTTCTGGTTTTTCTTTTTTCTTCTTCTCTTTTTCCTCTTTGACTTTATGATCATCCTTTTGAGATTGTTCTTCTTTTTCAGATGGTTCCTTGCTTGGGCTTATTGCTTCCTCGTCTGACTCACTCGATGATTTCTTGGCTTCCTCTAACATCTTAGAGTTTTCCTCCATTCGAGCTTGTTTTTCCTTTTCTTTCTCCTCAGCTAGGGCAGCTTCTTCCTCAGCCTTCTTTTTCAAGTATTCCTGGTTTCGTTTCTGCCATTCAGACAATTCTTTCTTGGGGTTTGATTCTTTGTTCTTATCCTTTGACATTGATATTCCTTATGCTAGGTCTTTTCTTAATAGATCGTAAAAATCCGCAAGAGATTTCAATTCAGTTGAAGCTTTCATGCTAGCTTGGTATTGGTCCTTGTGACTAAGCAGGTGGCTGAGTTTCTCCTCCAAGCTTTCCAAGGTCAAGTCACTTTCTTGAAGCTCTTCTGCATAGCCTTTCTTAACAAAGTAGGCTGCATTTTCAATCTGGTCCCCTCGACTTGCTTCACGACCCAATGGTACGATGAGATGGAGTTTCGCCATGGCCAAGAGCTCGAAAATCGTATTGGCACCACCACGCGTCACCACCACATCTGCCATCTCCATCAAAGGTTGATAGAGATCCGTCACATAATCAACACGAAAGAGATTTTGACTCAACTCATTGAGGCTTGAATCTCCAGTGAGATTGATAATATTGTAGCGCTCTGTCAGTTCTTGCTTATGATCTGTCACCAATTGGTTAAAGACACGAGCTCCTGCAGAACCACCGACAAACAATACCGTTGGCAATTTAGGATCAAAGTGGGTTTGGATATCCACCAATTCATCTGGTTCTGAAGTTTTTTGGTCTGAAACCTTGGTCACTGCTCCAACATGCTCGACTTTTGCGAGACCAGCAGCCTGCTCAAAGGTTGAATACATCTTAGTCGCAAATTTATAGGCAATTTTATTTGCCAAGCCCATAGACAGGTCCGATTCGTGAAT
Organism: bacterium; assembly: GCA_905221335.1. Lineage (GTDB taxonomy): Bacteria > Bacillota > Bacilli > Lactobacillales > Streptococcaceae > Streptococcus. The sequence goes on along the minus strand of CAJNCT010000006.1, from coordinate 29,493 downwards.
AAAGACAGGCACTCCTGACACACGCGCTGCGATAACCGGCGGTACAGAGACAAAGCCACCCTTTGAAAAAAGAGCCTGTGGACGCAGTCGTAACATGATAAAGAGGGATTGGACAATTCCCCAACCAACTTTAAACACGTCCAGCATATTTTGCCAAGAGAAATAGCGACGCAACTTCCCAGTCGCAATGGAGTGGAAGGTCACATTCAAGCCTGACTTGAGGATTTCTTGGTGTTCGATTCCGTGTTTATCACCAATATAGTGAACTTCCCAGCCGTCTTCGATGAACTTGGGCATTAACAAAAGGTTGAGGGTGACATGTCCAACCGTCCCCCCACCTGTAAAGACAATTTTTTTCATATTATTCCTTTAACTCCGCTACTGTGTCGATAAAGAGGTCGCCACGTGCTTCAAAGTTAGCATACATATCCCAGCTAGCATTGGCAGGACTGAGGAGAACCACATCCCCATCTGTTGCAAGTTCGTATGCCTTACGAGTTGCATCTGCAATATCAGTCGCATCCACATAAGCCACACCAGCCTTATCCGCTGCCCGTTTGACCCGTTCTGCAGACTGACCAAGGATGACCATCTTCTTGAGCCCTGTGATATCTGGCACCAATTCGTCAAACTCATTGCCACGGTCCAAACCACCTGCAATCAAGATGACCTTGCTGTTGTCAAATCCTGACAAGGCCTTTTGAGTAGCCAAGATATTGGTTGATTTGCTATCGTTATAGAATTTGACCCCCTTAATTTCATCCACAAACTGGAGACGGTGTTTGACACCACCAAAGGCTGAAAGAGTTTCCTTGATGGTTTGGTTGTCTACACCACGGAGCTTGGCTACAGCAATGGTCGCAAGGGCATTTTCTACATTGTGGCTACCTGGAACACCGATTTCACTCGCTGCCATGACCACTTCCCCACGGAAGTAGAGTTGATCATCTTCCAGATAAGCTCCATCAACCTTTTCAAGTGTTGAAAATGGTACAACGGTAGCCTGTGTTTTGGTAGCCAATTCTTTTGCCAAATCTTGGTTAAAGTTCAAGACAAGGAAATCAGCTGCTGTCATCTTGTTCTGGATATTCCACTTAGCTGCCACATACTCCTCAAAAGAACCATGGTAGTCGATATGAGTTGGCATGAGGTTGGTAATGACTGCAATCTCAGGATGGAATTCTTGGACACCCATCAGTTGGAAAGAAGAAAGTTCCATGACAAGCGTGTCCTTGGCTGTTGCAGTTTGAGCCACTTGACTTGCAGGATAGCCGATATTCCCTGATAAGAGACCATGTTGACCAGCAGCAGTCAAAACTTCCCCAATCATAGTCGTTGTGGTCGTTTTTCCATTTGATCCAGTAATACCAACAATCGGTGCATCTGAAATCAAGTAAGCCAATTCCACCTCAGTCAAGACTGGAATACCCTTTGCCAAAGCCTTTTCAATCATGGGATTGCTATAAGGGATACCTGGATTTTTCACCATCAGAGCAAAATCTTCATCCAAGAGCTCCAAAGGATGGCCACCAGTAACAACCTTGATTCCCTCTTCTAGCAAACTTTGCGCAGCAGGATTTTCCTCGAAAGGCTTGCCGTCATTAACAGTGACAATAGCACCCAGCTTGTCCAATAAACGGGCCGCAGACTCACCAGACTTGGCCAAACCTAAAACAAGGACTTTCTTATTTTTAAATTGATCGATTACTTTCATGTCTCAAACTCCATTTCTACTCCTACTATTTTACCATTTTTACGGAAATAAAAAAGCCACAAAGTGTATTTGTGACTCTTTCTTCTAACTTAATATTCTCTTATCATTGATGAGATAAATCGGTAACTCGAATGACTTGATCCACTTGCTCCCAGATAAGAGGATTGTGGGTCGCAATAATAATCGTTCGATTCGGATTTTTTAGAGATTCTAATACAGAAAGTAATACCTCAGAGTTTTTGGGGTCTAGTGAAGCAGTTGGTTCATCTGCGAGAATCAAAACTAACCTGCACTCCAAAAGTTCGACAAAAAATATCTAACTCTTAGAGTGTAGGTCAGCTCTCAGTACTTTATATCCTTACCTGTCTTTCTTCTGACCGCTGGCCTGTGACAAACATGGTAAAGGTTGCTTTGCAGACATTTCTGCCCTCTTGATTGGTGATATCGACATCTACCACACAGGTTGTGCGTCCATGATGGACACATTCTCCTTTAATGGTCAGTACATCGTCGAGTTTTCCTGCCTTGAGGTAGTTGATAGAGGACTGAAGCGTCACTCCATCTAGCCCCAGCGAGATAACCACTAAACCACTGATCTGGTCACAAAGAGTAAAGAGATAGCCGCCATGGGCATTGCCATAGTAGTTGAGCGACGAGTCCACTACTTTCGTCGTCACCACAACGTGACCATCTCTCATTTTTTCAATTTCGTAATTTTCAAAGGCAGATATAGCATCAAAATGAAAATCTTTCATCGTTTCCTCCTGATATTTCAAACGACACTATAATACTACTTTTTATAGGACTGTGCAAGGAGAAAGCTCCTAGTCTGACAAAATTCCGACCTGTTCTACAAAGCGCATAAAAGCTGCCTGTCCTTGTTCCGTCTGCTTGTAAACTCCTGCATCCTCCAAAACGCGCGCAAAGATAGCACCCACAGAGTCCTTGACGATTTCAAGGGCTTTTTCTTTATCCGTTAGATCTGGATGTTGGGCTTTGAGTTGGTCGGCCCATTCCTGATGATAGTCGGCAACTATATCACCATCTCCCACGAGGTAGCTAGCAACTTGCTCCACTTCTGCTTTCAGACGTGGTGGCAGGATAGCCAAGCCCATGACCTCAATCAAGCCGATATTTTCCTTCTTGATATGTTGGACATCCTTGTGGGGATGATAGATGCCATCAGGATGCTCTGGCGATGTCTGGTTGTCTCGCAAGACCAAGTCCAACTCAAACTGCCCGTCACGTTTACGAGCAATCGGTGTGATGGTGTGATGCGGTGTCCCGTCTGTTTCTGCCAAAATCTGCACTGCAGGATCTGAATACTGGCGCCATTCCTGCAAAATCTTATCAGCCAAGTTGATCAAATCCTCTTTGGAATCCGAAGTCAAACGTAGGACTGACATAGGCCACTTGACAATCCCAGCCTTGACCTGCTCAAAACCAGCAAATCGGAAGGCCTTTTGCAGAGGAGCCAATTCCATAGGAAAAACATGTCGCCCTCCCTGATAGTGATCATGAGTCAAGATAGAGCCCCCCACGATCGGAAGGTCGGCATTTGAGCCCGCAAAATAGCCTGGAAACTGCTCTACAATCGCCAGCAGACGCTCAAAACTCTGACGACTAATGGCCATGGGACGATGCTGACCGTCTAAGAAGATACAGTGCTCATTAAAATAAGCATAGGGCGAATACTGGAAGCCCCACTCCTGACCAGCCATTTCAAAACGGATAATTCGGTGATTGCTGCGAGCTGGGTGGTTGACCCGACCATAATAGCCCTCATTCTCTAGACAGAGTTGACACTGTGGGTAATTGCTAGCTTGAACCAACTTAGCTGCCGCAATCTCCTTTGGATCCTTTTCAGGTTTAGAGAGGTTAATGGTAATCTCAAGCTCTCCATAGTCAGACGGAACGCGATAAGCGATATTCTTAGCAATGGCCTTGAGTTTGATGTAGTCATTTTTCTGGCTGAGCTGGTAAAAATCCCCTATCGCCTGCTCAGGAGATTGGGCATAGGTTGCCCAGAAGTCACGATTGACCTGACTTGGACAAGGGGTTACCAAGTCCATCAGTTCAGCACCGAGAATTTCACGAGTAGCCTGACTATCCTCAATCGTCTCTAATCGAACCGCTTCTTCGACCAGCTGCTCCTTGAGGTCAATCAACTCATCTAGATCAGTCTCAACTTCCAAAACACCTTCACCCACTCGCGCCAAAACACGATTGGTCAGGTAGATTCGATCCATTTCCTCAAATGAACTTCCAGCAATGACTTCCGTGATAAATGTATCTAGAATTCCCTGACTCATTGATTCTCCTTCTTACTTTCTAAATAGTCTCTGACAGCATCTAAATCCTGAAAAACTTGTTCTGTTTTATTTAAGAAAGACTGTGCTGGCATTTTTAAGTCTGGAATACAAATAACTGGTATCCCAGCTCTATACGCTACTTCAATCCCTGCTTCACTATCCTCTAATACTAAGCAATTCTCTGGTAAAACATTCAAATCACTACAGGCCTTTAAAAATATATCAGGGTAAGGTTTGCTTCGCTTTACATCTTTTGCAAAAACTAGATGGTCAAATAGGGACAGTATACCATTACTATCTAAAATCATTCTAGCTCTAGATTCAACACTTGAAGTTGCTAGAGCGATTGGAATACCTTCTCTTTGCAAAAAAGCAAGCAAATTTTTAGCACCTTTTTTTAAATTTACACCTTTGGCTAATATTCGAGCTTCCAGTTCATAAACTTTTTCCAAGGTTTGGTCAAAGTTCCAAGGTAAATCATAGGTATCTAAAAATCGTTGAACATTCTCCTCTTCCCTATGTCCACTGTATTCTCTAGAATATATTTCTTCTGTGAAAGGAATTCCAAAATCTTTAAGCAATTCTTGATAAACTTTTAGAGAAATGATCTCAGTATCAGCTAATAAGCCATCTAAATCAAATATTACAGCGTCCATTTACTTCTCTCCTAGTCTAAAACGCGAGTGCCACCTGCAACTTCAGCGATATAGAAGCTTGGAGCGTATCCAACGACTTCCTCGTAGTGTTTGCCTACAGCTTCCTTAAAGGCCTCAACAGCATCTTTTTGCACCAAGGCAATGGCACAGCCACCAAAACCTGCCCCTGTCATACGAGCACCAAGAACACCTTCTTGAGCCCAAGCAGTATGAACGAGGGTATCCAATTCCAAACCAGTTACTTCATAGTCATGCTCTAGAGAAACGTGAGATGCATTCATCAAGTGACCAAAGGTTTCCAAGTCACCCGCCTGAAGAGCTACTTGAGCTTTAAGAGTACGTTGGTTTTCAAGCACAGCATGGCGAGCACGTTTTAAGCGATTTTCGTCTTTGATTAGATAGCTATATTGGTCAAAGGCCCACTCGTCCAATTCACCCAAGGTCTCAATATCCAAGGCAGCTTGCAATTCTTCTACTGCTTTTTCACACTCAGCACGGCGTTCATTGTATTTAGAGTCCGCTAGTTCACGGCGTTTGTTGGTGTTCATGATGACAACAACATTGTCCTTCAAATCAAGTGGCACCAAGTCATATTCTAACGTATTGGTATCCAGGTAAATGGCACGTTGGTCAGCACCCATACCGATAGCAAACTGGTCCATGATACCAGAGTTGACTCCGATAAAGTTATTTTCCGTTTGTTTTCCAATTTTTACCAAATCCAAACGGTCTAGTTTTAAATCAAAGAGATGCTCTGCCACGACCCCTGTCAAGAGTTCCAAAGATGCCGATGATGACAAACCAGCACCATTTGGGATATTCCCATAAACATAAAAATCAAATCCTTTGTCAATCACATGTCCAGCTTCTTGCAAGAAATGAAGAACCCCTTTTGGATAGTTGGTCCAGCTGTGCTCTTTTTCAAATTTGAGGTCAGCAAGAGGCACTTCGATGATACCCTTGTCCTCAAAGTTGGCTGAGTAGAAACGCAAGACTTGGTCGTCACGCTTGCGAGCTGCACCGTATGTCCCCAAAGAAATAGCAGCTGGAAAAACGTGCCCACCGTTGTAGTCCGTGTGTTCACCAATCAGATTGATACGACCTGGTGAAAAGAAAGTTTGGTCTGCTTCTTGACCAAAAACGGCAAGAAAGTCTTTGCGAAGGGCTTCAGCAGTAAGATGTTGTGTCATATGAATTCTCCTTTGACTGTTCGTTAAGTCGCCTTAACGTGTAATCGTTTTCTTCTATTGTATCCAAGGGATTTACCAAGGTCAATCCTTTTTACTAAACTTTTACTAAACTATCAGTAAAAAGCAGAAAAATATGATATACTAACCTAAAAGGAGGAGGATTTATGGCTACCTTAAAAGACATTGCACAGCTAGCCTCTGTCTCTATCGCGACCGTATCTCGTGTCCTCAATCGCGACCAGAGCCTATCTGTTACAGAAGAAACCAGACACCGTATTTTAACTGTCGCTGAAGAGCTGGGCTATACTAAGCATCTCAAGACAGGCGAATCCCACAAACCCAAGCAAAAGATTGCCATTATCCAATGGGTCAGCGAACAAGGGGAGTTGGACGACCTCTACTACTACCAGATTCGTCTCGGTATTGAAAAAAGAGCCCAAGAGTTGGACTATGATATCTTGCGCTATTTCAACGACCATCCTTTTACTCTGAGCGAGGAAGTGATTGGCATTCTCTGCATTGGAAAGTTCAGCCGAACTCAGATTTCTGCCTTTGAAGAATACCAAAAGCCTTTAGTCTTTATAGACAGCGATACCCTCTCACTAGGACATACCTGCATTATCACGGACTTTTACACTGCTGTGAAACAAGTTGTAGACCATTTCCTCAGCCAAGGGATGAACCGTATCGGAATTCTAACAGGTCTTGAGGAAACAACCGATCAGGAAGAAATTATCCAGGATAAGCGGCTAGAAAATTTCAAAGACTATACCCAAGCAAATGGAATCTACCATGAAGAACTGGTCTTTCAGGGGAGCTTTACTGCCCAGTCTGGCTATGACTTGATGAAGGAGGCCATTCAGAGCTTAGGAGACCAACTCCCACCAGCCTTTTTCGCAGCCAGCGATAGTTTAGCCATTGGTGCCCTCCGTGCCCTTCAAGAAGCTGGAATTAGCCTACCAGACCGCGTCAGCCTCATTTCTTTCAACGACACCAGCCTGACCAAGCAGGTCTATCCTCCTCTTTCTAGCATTACCGTCTATACCGAAGAAATGGGCCGAGCAGGTATGGATATTCTTAACAAGGAAGTTCTCCACGGTCGGAAAATTCCTAGCCTGACTATGCTGGGAACCAGACTAACTCTGAGAGAAAGTACGTTGCCATAACTCAACAAATATACCAACGCAAAAAATCCTAATAGAGATTCTCAAATCTCCATTAGGATTTTCTTTTTTATTCCATCACAATCATAGACTTAATGGTTTTGCGTTCGTCCATATCTTTATATGCCTGATCAATCTCTTCTAATCTATAACTTGAAGTAAAGACGCGACCTGGGTTGATATCGCCATCAAGGACTGCCTTCAGTAAGAACTGTTTGTTGTAAGTCGTTACAGAGGCTGCTCCGCCTGCTACCGTAATATTTTGAGCAAAAGTTGAACCAAGAGCTCGATTGCTATAGTGAGGAACTCCAACAAAGCCCAAACGACCACCATTGTGAAGGACACCAAGAGCCTGATCAACCGCTGCCTCAGTACCGACACACTCAAGAGCTGCATCTGCTCCTCCACCAAGAATTTCTCGAACCTTGGCAATTCCTTCTTCGCCACGTTCAGCCACAACAGCTGTCGCCCCTGACTCCAAAGCCATTTGTTGACGGTCTTCGTGACGACTCATGAGAACAATTTGAGATGCACCACGCATTCTAGCGGCGATAACAGCACATTGCCCAACAGCCCCGTCACCGATAACGACAACCTTATCCCCTTTTTGAACATTAGCAACACGCGCAGCATGATAGCCGGTCGGCATGACATCAGCCAGTGTCAAGAGGGATTTGAGCATGCCTTCTGTATAATCAGAGGGCTGACCCGGAATTTTGACAAGAGCCTAGTTGGCATATTCGAAGCGAATGTACTCCGCTTGCACTCCATTAGACCAATTGGTGCCAATATGGCGGTCACAAGTCCCATCATAGCCAGCGCGACAGGCATCACACTCCCCACAGCCATGGGTGAAAGGTGCAATGACAAAATCACCAGGTTTAACATTCGTCACTGCATCACCAATTGCCTCAACGATACCAATCGCTTCGTGCCCGCTATTCTGATGGCCCGTTTCAATATCTGGATTGCGATAGCTCCACAGATCAGAGCCACAAACACAGGTCCGAACGATCCGAATAATGGCATCATCTGCCTCAATGATTTGCGGATGCTCCACTTCAATAAGACCAACCTGACCAGCTTTTGTATAAACTGTTTTCTTCATAGAACCACTCCTTTTCTATTGGTTTCTTACTTTCATTATACACTTTTTGTCAAGCTTTCGCTCGTATCAATCATTGTTAACGGCGATAAGGCACTAGTTTAGTCCAATATAGTCTTTTCTTCTTGAGATTTAAGTTTTATAAGGAGAGATTTTTCGATTACGTTTTTAATAGTTTCCAGCCAATAGAAAAAGTGAATAAAGAAATATTCCTTTATCCACCTTTTTGTGGTTTAGTTGTTATTCGCTACGAAGCGATTCGACTGGGTCTTTCTTAGCAGCGATGCGTGAAGGGATTAGACCGGCTAACATGGTAAGGACAATCGAAATACCGATAAGGATTAGAGCTACTTCTATTGGTAATTGCGCTACATTTCCTACATTTGTCATTTTCGCAACAATCGCATTGATTGGGAATGTCGCAAGAAAGGTAATCGTGATACCGAGCACCCCAGAGATCAATCCTTCAATGGCTGTTTCAGCAGTGAAGATACGACGAATATCTTTCTTCGAAGCCCCCATTGCACGTAGGATTCCGATTTCTTTTGTACGTTCGAGAACTGAAATGTACGTGATAATCGAAATCATTATAGAAGATACAATGAGTGAGATGGCCACAAAGCCAACGAGTACTGTTGTCACTACGCCAACCAATGTCGTAATTGAAGACATGATAGATTGGATATCATCTGAATAAGCGAGTACTTTATCGTCTTCTCCAGCTTCTTTTTTCGCTGTGTTATAGGCGTTTATGAACTCTTTTAAGTCTTGTTTTTGTTGGAACGAAGAGGTGTAGAGCTCAATGGCAGCTGGTTTGGATTTGTTGATGACGCCCATTTTTGCGAGGTTTTCCTCGTAAGTTGAAGCCGAATTGTCGTTATATTGTTGGACATACTGCGCCTGTTCTTCAGGCGTCATTTTAGCCAACTGAATTTTTTCTTCTTCGGTTAAATTCTCCGAACTGAATGGTTTAGGATCTTTGGCAAAGTCTTTACCCGTAAATACATTTAGATTTTGATTGGCTTCCTGTTCCTTAACGATATCACTATTTTGAATGTATTCGGAAGTGTAATCAATAAGGGCGCTTGTGTAGGCGATTCCTCCTGAAGGAGTATTCACGCCTGAACTTGTGCCGTCTTTTTGGCGAAGGACACCCACAATTTTAAGTTGGAGCCCATTCTCGATTTGAGTTTTCATATAAGAAGCATTATCAATCTTATTGAGCCATAAGTTATTTTCTTTCACAAAACGCTTTGTATTGACAACTGCTTTGAAAGTTTTTCCGATAAAATCACTATATTGATACGTTTGAGAAGAGAGTTCGTCGAGCTTCTTCGTATCGTTCAATTCACTGGGATCTTTGAAACGCAAACTATAGAGCAACAAATCGCTAATTTGATTGTTTTCATCTACGATAAGGACGATCTCGGACTTATCTTGTGGGAAGCGTCCTTCCAACACGTCGTACTTGCTTTCTAGCATTGAAGAATCACTAGAAAGTTCACTCCAGTAGTTGAGGTTTTGTAAGTATCCCTTCATCGTTTGGTTCGCTGTTTCTACTTCATCAGCTAAGGTTGAAGGCAGAATACTTCTGGGTCCGTTGGAAGTATCACTTGCATAGATAAACGGTTGTAAATTGTATCGGTAACGAATGTCTTTTGTGAGAGATTCGACCTTCGAAGCGTGTTCCTCCAAGTAAGTCTTGAAGGAAGCTAGGTCGTTCTTTCCGATTTGTTTTTTCAATAAATTCGTTAAAACCGTATTGATACCGAGCTCATGATTATCCTTGTAAGGCTTCTTGCTCAAATCTGGAGAGGTCGCCAACAAGTTGCTCTGGTTCTGCTCGCTAATCGTCAGTGGAAGAGAGACGAGGGTATCTTCCTGCACCTTTTTAACGTAGTCACTCACACCATTGGAAAGGGCTAAGATAAGAGCAATCCCGATAATCCCGATGGAATCCGCAAAAGCTGTTAGTAAGGTACGACCTTTCTTTGTCAATAGGTTATTAAAGGAAAGTACAAGGGCGGTTATAAAGCTCATCTTCGTCTTCGTGAACTGGATGTCGACTTGCTTTGTCTCCTCTGTTGGTTCGCATGGGTTTGAGTCGCTCAAGATGTTTCCATCTAATACTTGTACGATACGTGTGGAGTACTTCTGCGCCAGCTCTGGGTTATGCGTCACCATGATAACCAAACGTTCCTTGGCAATGTCTTTTAATAAATCCATGATTTGAACAGAAGTCTCAGAATCGAGCGCTCCTGTCGGTTCGTCGGCTAAAACGACTTTTGGATCATTAACAAGAGCACGCGCAATCGCGATTCGTTGCATTTGTCCCCCAGACATTTGACTTGGTTTCTTATATAAATGGTCTTTTAGGCCTACGCGTTCGAGCACTTCGATAGCACGTTTCTTACGTTCTGCTTTTGAAACGCCCGAAAGAGTCATTGCAATTTCTACGTTAGAGAGTGCAGTTTGGTGCCCGATGAGATTATAAGACTGAAAGACGAAACCGATGGTGTGGTTTCTGTAGCTATCCCAATCGCGGTCTTTAAATTGCTTTGTTGATTTTCCTTGGATGAGTAAATCACCAGGTGTGTATTGGTCGAGTCCCCCGATGATATTTAATAGGGTGGTTTTCCCAGAACCCGATTGCCCGAGAATGGAGACAAACTCATTCTCACGGAAGCGAATCGAGATATCCTTTAGCGCGTAGAACTCTTGATCGCCCGTATGATTGACTTTTGAAATGTGTTGTAGCTGTAACATCGTCTATCTCCTTTCAGTGATATATGTAGTCTATTACAATTTCATAATGGAGTAAATATGTTACATTTACAATTCATCAAAAATAATCAACAAATAGAAAATCGACTTCTTATGAATGATGATGTCCATGACTTTGACCTACTTCCAACTCCTCAATTTTTCGCTTATGGGTTTGGTGACTTGCTAGGTTTGCATCAACTTCAATGGTAACATTTTGAAAACCATAATCTTTGAGTAAATTACGAATGGATTCTTTACAATACTCCATATGTTCAATCTCTTCTAGGCAAACATGAACAATGGCGTCATTTTCCAGACCATCCATGGACCAAATACTGAGTTGATTAACACTTTTAACATTATCTAGCGTTGCTAACTCTTTCTCTAGCTCGGCGGTCTCGATCCCTTCAGGCACAGCATCTAAGAAAATTTTAAGTGTTGACCAAAAGCGAGGAATGGCTTTCCAGAGGATAAAACTAGAAATTAAAAGAGATAAGAGTGGATCGAGGATATACCAATCTGTAAATCGGAGGATAATCGCCATTAGAATGACAGCCAACCAACCAAGAGTATCTTCCAAAAAGTGCAGGCTCAAAATAGACTCATTCTTGGTTTTTCCCTTACGAACTACTAGACTTGCCAGCACATTAATGCTAACAGCAATGATTCCCAGCCAGAGGATACCTTCCTCATTGACGGGTTGCGGGTGAACGATCTTTGTGACATTTTCCAAGATCACTAGGACAGACCCTATCATAAGAATCACAGCCGTTAGCATGGCCCCTAAAAGACTAAAACGTTTGTAACCCAAGGTGTACTGTCTATCTTCTTCACGGTTTGAAATTGTTTCTAAAAGGGCTGAGATGCCAATGGCTATAGCATCTCCCAAGTCATGAACAGAATCAGCAAGAACTGCACTCGAACCAAAGATTCCTCCTGCGATAAACTCAACAATCGCATAGCTTAAATTTAAGAAAAAAGCTAACCAGATAGATGTTTTTGAACTCATTTCTCTCCCTCCTTTGGTATAATGGGTATATACATACTTCTTTCATTTGTATTATCTAATAAAATCCAAAGAAAGGATAGAAGCAAACTGTCAGCTATGTTCAGTTCTGAACAGTTTGTCTCAAGTGTCTATATGCCAAAAAGAGACCGTCGAGTCAGCAAGACTAAAAAAGCCATCTATCAAGCTTTTTTACAACTTTTGAACGACAAAGGCTATGATGCCACTACTGTTCAGGATATCATTGATCTAGCAGATGTTGGACGTTCTACTTTTTACTGTCATTACGAAAGTAAGGAACTCCTTTTAGATGAGCTCTGTCGCTACCTCTTTCACCATCTCTTTGAAAGGGAAGAACACTTGACTACAGAAGACTACCTCGCACATATCTTTTTACATTTTCAGAAAAACCAGGACCGTGTCACCAGTCTCCTTTTTTCCAAAAACGACTACTTCCTCCGCCAACTACACAAGGAACTCGAACACCACGTTTATCCCATGGTAGCTGATGATTTGCAAGAGGCCTACCCAAACATTCCAGCCTCCTACCTCCAGCATTTTGTTGTGACGAACTTTATCGAGACCCTAACTTGGTGGCTAAAAAAAGGAAAATCTTATACCGAAGACCAAGTGGTGAAATTTTACCTTGATGTAATAGAGATGACCTCCTCTACAACTCCACTTGATAACTAAGCCTGTAACTCAGAAAGGAACCAACTATGTTAACTTCGATGATTCTAGGAATACTAACAATTGTACTAGCTCTCGCCTTCTCGCTTCTTCACCTTGCTGCTGCTTTTTCAGCCATGAAACAAAAGAACTACAGTCTGGGAAACACGTGCATCTTGGTCGGCAGTTGTCTCACTTCACTAGCTCTTGCTATCTTTTTCTTCGTTCCACTAGCAACGATCATCTTATGGATAGTGGGCTCTAGCATCATCTGCTACGGTGCTTACTGGAATGGGCGACAGCAAGAAAACCAACATATATCGCACCACATTATAAGGGGCACACTAGCGGCTTTGATTGCTCTCTTGTTTATCTTACTCTAACATTAAAAATCCCATCTCGTCTATAATTCGAGATGGGATTTTGTCTGCTGAAGAAAATTGCTAGTGGCTACCACTGGCTTTCCTCTCCATTTATTTCTTCAACAAACCTTGTTCTTGGAGAAACTCCTTGGCTACTTGTTCTGCTGACTTGCCTTCGACACCCACTTGATAGTTGAGCTGGCTCATCTGGCTTTCAGAAATCTTACCTGCTAGTTTATTAAGCACTGTTTCTAACTCTGGGTGTTTCTTGAGAAGAGCTTCTTTCATGAGTGGTGCCCCTTGATAAGGTGGGAAGAGTTGTTTATCATCTTCCAAGACCTGTAAATCATAACGCGCCAATTCTGCATCGGTCGAATAGGCATCCGTAATTTGAATATCGCCTGACTGAATTGCCTGATAGCGAAGAGCAGGCTCCATGGTCGCTACGTTGAGATTGAGACCATACATTGATTGCAAGCCCTTATTTCCATCCTCACGATCATTAAACTCGAGAGTAAAACCGGCCTTCAACTGTCCTTCTACTTTTTTCAAGTCCAAAATGGTCTTCAAGCCATATTCTTGAGCAATCTTTTTCGGAACAGCTACAGCGTAGGTGTTTTGATAAGACATAGGTTTGAGATAGACCAGATGATCCTGTTTGGCAATGCCATCACGCGCCACCTGATAAACCTGATCTGGCTCATGACCCACTTTAGGTGATGGCTGAAGCAAACTTTCAGTCACCGTACCAGTAAATTCAGGATAGATATCAATATCCCCTTTTTTCAGAGCTTCATAGAGGAAGCTTGTTTTCCCAAAATTCGGCTTAACAGTCGCAGTCATACTGGTATTTTCTTCAATCAACAATTTATACATATTAGCCAAAATTTCTGGTTCTGGACCCAATTTCCCAGCAATCACCAAGTTTTCTTTCTCTTTTTGAGCCAAGAGGGCTGGACTATAAGACAGACCGAGTAATATGGTCACCAAGGCAAAACCAGAGAAAATCGTCCGCAATTTTGCTTTTTCCATCACTTTTAGTAGGAAGTTAAAGGCAATGGCCAGCGCTGCAGAAGAAAGGGCCCCAATCAAAATCAGACTGGCATTATTACGGTCAATTCCCAAAAGGATAAAGGAACCCAGTCCACCTGCACCAATCAAGGCCGCCAAGGTTGCCGTACCGATAATCAATACAGCTGCCGTCCGAATCCCAGACATAATGACAGGCATGGCAAGTGGAATTTCAAACTTCTTGAGACGCTCCCATCTAGTCATCCCAAAGGCAATTCCAGCCTCTTGCAGACTTGGATCAATTCCCTTCAGCCCAGTAATTGTATTTTGCAAAATCGGAAAAATCGCATAAATCACTAGTGCTGTCAAAGCAGGCAAGGTTCCAATTCCCATCAAGGGGATAAAGAGTCCCAACAAGGCCAAAGACGGAATGGTCTGGAAAATCCCTGCAATCTGCAAGACCCAGTCGGCCAACTTCTCATGATAGCGAAGATAAACAGCCAAAGGAATCGCTATAAAAATAGCTAGTAACAAGGTCAAAAGTGACAACTGCAAATGTTGAGATAGAGCTGTCAACCAATCACTAAAACGATCCTGAAAAGTTGATATCAAATTAGCCATGAACACTACCTCCAAACAAGTCTGCTACAAATTCTGTGGCAGGAGCTTTTAAAATCGTCTCGGGATTCGCCACCTGACGAATTTCTCCATCCTGCAAGACAGCAATACGGTCCGCCAATTTCAAAGCTTCATCCGTATCATGGGTCACAAAAACCGTTGTCATCCCAAACTCTTTATGCAATTCTTTCGTCAAAACCTGCAACTGTTTTCTCGAAATCGCATCCAAGGCTGAAAAAGGCTCATCCATGAGGAGAATCTTAGGCTGACCAATCATAGCTCGAACAATACCGACCCGTTGCTGTTCTCCACCAGATAATTCACTCGGAAGTCGATGCCCATACTCAGCTACTGGTAAACCAACCTTTGCCAAAAGCTCTTCTGTTTTCTGAGCAATTTCTTCCTTAGTCCAGCCCTTCATCTCAGGAATCAGGGCAATATTTTCCGCGACCGTTAGATTAGGAAATAGAGCAATAGCCTGTAAAACATAACCAGTAGAAAGACGAAGTTCCCGCTCATCATAGTCTTTGATGCGCTCACCATCCATATAAATATTTCCATCAGTTGGTTCCAAAAGACGGTTAATGATCTTAATCATGGTCGTCTTACCGGACCCAGAAGGTCCAACTAAAACCATGAACTCCCCATTCTCAATCCGTAAATTGACATCTCTCAAGACATCTTTTTCTGTATAGCGTAGCGCTACATTTTTATATTCAATCATTCTTTGTCCTCAATTTAAAATTTTCCTCGGTTGGTCAAGTCTTCTACCTTAGGCATAACTTCCTTATTATCCCAATGCTCCACAACCAAGCCATTCTCCAAACGGAAGATATCGTACTGGGCATAGGCAACTTCATCAATCTGAGTCTGCCCATAGCTAACCACATAGTTTCCTTGTCCCAAAAGCTGGAAAACAAAGTCGAAAGTAACCCCGTGCTCAGCCACATAGTTTTTATAAGCATCACTTCCTTGTCCAATCTCATGATTATGCTGAATCAAATCGTCTGCCACATAATCACTCCACTGATCTAGCTCCCCATTTTGGAAAATTTCTGTCAAGAAACGGCGAACAGTTTTTTTATTTTCTGCTGTCTTATCCAAATCCTTGATCTTAAAATCACCAAAAATCTGATCTAATTGGCCATTTTCAGGTGTTCGATAGTAGTCAATGACATCCCAATGCTCCACGATACGACCATTCTCATCCGCACGGAAAGTATCTGTCGTCACCCATTGAGCTTCCCCACCATTGAGATATTGATGGACATGGACGAAGACTAGATTGCCGTCTTCAATGGTGCGAACAATTTTCATCTCACGCTCGGGATGGCGCTCAAAGAAATTTGCAAAGAAAGCCGCAAACCCTTCTTTCCCATCTGGCACACCTGTCGAGTGTTGGATATAAGTATCCCCTACAGACTGAGCTTGAGCCTCGGCAACGCGCCCATCTTGAATGGCATGAATGTATAAATTTTGTGCATTTTCAACTTGTTTTGACATGATTTATGCCTCTTTTTCTTTTAAATTTGCTAAGATGCGTTCCTGATAACTTTCAAACTGGCGAATTTCTTCCTCAGTGAATCCTTTATAAAAAATAGCATCCAGTTTTTGACTAATACGATGGCCCACTTCTTTCTGGGACCAACCTTGCTCCGTTAGCTTGACATACTTCTTTCGCTTATCTATTCCACATGGGCTAATGATGACTAGGTTTTGCTCCTCAAGTTTCTTTATCATGGTTGTGAGCGTATTGTTGGCGAGGCCAGTCGCAAGCGCAATATCTGTGGCTGTAGCACAACCTGTCTCACTATTCCATAAGACAGCGAGAATCTTGCCCTGTTCACTCCGATAAAGAGCTTCAGGATCCTGACTCAGTAACTTTTGAAAAATCCGCCCATTTAACAAACGAATATGATGGGCAACTAAATGACTATCTTTCATGATCTCTCCAATTTATTTCTATATCGAATCGTTTTTATTGTAACACCTCTCGTTCCATCTGTCAACTATTTCGATTTAGAAATAATTTCCACCAACAAAAAAGACCTCCTACCTAGAGTAGAAGATCTTCACTATTTATTAACTTAATCTGTCATTTCGGACACCAAGGTTCGATGTTCCAGTGGTAGACTGCACATAACCAGCAAGAAGATGAATCCTGACTGAACCCAGAAGAGAGCCAAGTCAAAAATTCCATGTACAGCGACTACTGTAAGGAAGGAGAGATAAAGACCGATAATTGGTCTTTTACCAGACTCCTGACTCATATCCATCATCATGTGAACCGGGATAACCGAAGAAATGGATAGGAGAATGGTTCCAATCAAACCATAACTTAAAATAGTATCGATGTAAAGACTATGCGCGTGTTCGTGGTAAGGTGCATGAATTCTCGGATAGGAATTCATATAGGTCAGTGGACCCTCACCCCAGATCGGATTTTGCTTGAACAAAGTCATACCCGCATTCCAAATTGAAACACGCTCTTCCATTGAAGAATCTAGTGTTCCCATACGGACACCCAAATCGCTTGAGAAGAGGAAACAAAGGCCAATCCCGAAAACTCCAATACTGAGCCAGAAGGCACGCCAGTTTTTAATGGTTGTAAAGAGATAAATGATTGCACCAGCGATGATGGCAGGAAAGGCTGTTCTATTTTGTGTAAAATTCAAACCAAATAGATTCACAAAACCTGCTAGCACACAAAAGATTTTCAACCATCTTAGCTTCGTCGTTGTAAAGAGGTAAAAGGCAATCATGATACAGAAGCAACAGATAATCCCATAGTAGTTAGGATTAAAGAAGGTCACCTCTGCACGGTTCTGGTGCCATACTTGCATATTGGGCGAAAGAAAGGCATAGTTAAATTTCTTTACAATTTGGAAATGCTCCAAAGTAGCAAAAACAGCCGAGAGCACACTACCAAACAAGATTGTCTGCAGTATCAGTCGAAAGAAAGCATGTGTCAGACGTTTCTGGTAATAACTAAAGAAAATGAGGAAGAGAAACATCAGTAAAGATGCAACCAATCCAAGCCAGTTCTTGGCAACGATAGAGATGATACTACTGTAGGAAATAAAAAAGAGAAGTACAGGATGTTTGGCCAATCCTTTGATAATTCCCTTCATCTCCCCAGTAACAAGTAAACCTATCAAATATAAAGCAAAGAGAGCTAAGAACAAATAAAAAGGTAAAAAGATACTTATGATCATCAAATACAAAAAGAAATCTTTTTTCGAAAGCCCTCTTATCTTATCCAGTAATCCAATTGATTTCAAAACGGATCCTTTCTGTTCTGGATTTCTCCAGAAGATAAATGCTAAACTATCTTTATATTCTACCATTTTTTCCGTCATTTGGGAACAATGAACACGTTTTCGCCACAAAAAAACTCTTTCATTAATATAGCACTAGAACTGAATTTTTCTGCCGTTTTCCAATACTTGATAGGTCTGACTTTGCAAATCAATTTCTGCTACTGCTGTTACAGACTTGTCTTTATTTTGACGTTTGATTACAATGCTGTGAGCTGTTGGTGTTTCTACCTCAATAGTCCCTTCTAGGTCAAAGGCCTCTGATCGATTACGGAAAGAAAATAGATTGAGAAGAGCCTTCACCACAGGACGTTGAACTTCTTCTGCTATTTCCTCATTGCTATAGTAATGACGATTAATATTTCGACCTTCCTTAGTTTCTTCTAATAATTTCAAGTCATTTTTTCCTGCTAATAGACCCACATAGTAAACCTGAGGAATGCCTGGAGCAAAGGCTTGAATCAGACGAGCGAGGAAATACTTGACATCATCATCTCCGAGCGCAGAATAGTAGGTTGAATTGATTTGGTAGATATCTAGATTGTTATACTCTGCACTAGAGTACTTACGTTTGACATTCGCTCCAACCTTATAGAGCTCATTTGAAGCATAGTCAATTTCCTCATCGGTCAGGATATCCTTGACATCCACCACTCCAATCCCATCATGGGTATCTAGTGTCGTAAATTGCTTCATCGGGCTCATCTTTAACCACTTAGCCAAACGCTCTGTTCTGGAACTGTAAAGAGTATAAAGGGTCACCATTGGAAGGGCAAAATCGTAAACATAGTAATCATGGTTCGCTATTTTAAACTGAATCGAATAGTGTTCATGAATCTCAGGTAAGAGCTCTGCACCGTATTCAGATGCTATATCCCGGACCTTATCCAACAAATCCCAAATATCTGGTTCCACAAAGAAATCATTGGTATCCAATTTCTTCACTGCATAAGCAAAGGCATCTAGACGAATCAAATCACACCCGTTACTTGCCAGGTGCTGAATGGTCTTACGGATGAATGCCATCGTTACTTCTTTGGTCACATCAAGATCAATCTGCTCCTCACCAAAAGTATTCCACAAATGTTCTACTGAACCATCTGCAAAAAGAATCTCTTGCTTTGGTGCACGATCCTTACGCTTGTAAATTAAATCTACATCAGCTTGTGTCGGACGATTTTCCGGCCAAAACTTATCCCAGTTTAAAAAGAGATCTTTAAATTCACTAGCTTCATGTTTTTCTTGATAGTCCTTATAATATTTCGATTGGCGAGAAATATGATTAATCATAAAGTCAAACATAAGATAATATTTCTCGCCTAAACGCTTAACATCCTCCCAATCACCAAAAGCTGGATCCACTTCGTCATAGTCAACAGGCGCAAATCCACGATCACCTGTTGATGGGAAAAATGGTAGAAGGTGAACTCCCCCAATAGCATCTCCAAAATGCTCTTCCAGATTCGCATATAAGTCTTTAAGGTTATTTCCTAGACTATCTGAGTAAGTAATCAACATAGTTTTATTTTGAATGGTCATAGATGTTCTCCTTTTTCTGATGAAAGCCAAGTCTCATATGACCTGGCTTCGTAAATGAAAGATATTTTTAGATTTTTGTTCACTTTGAACTCGGACTAATATAAACTGCAAGTAACTAAGTACTACTTTCTTTTTTCTACATAGAATTGTCAATAAGCTGAACTGTTCATCTATGTATGGAATTATAAATTCCCTAAGCACTTTCTTACTTCACTGCCCCATTACTCATTCCTGAAATGATATGTTTTTGGAAGATGAGGTAGACAATGGTTATCGTTACAATTCCCACAATATAAGATGCAAAACTTGGACCATAGTCATTGAAGTACTGACCTTGGTAGTTGTATTGGAAGAGAGGTAAAGTCCACATCTTAGAATCCTTGTTCAGAATCAACAGTGGCAACATAAAGTCATTCCAGAACCAGAGAGCATTGATAATCAAAGTTGTCGCATGCATGGGCTTCAACATTGGAAAAATGATTCGACGATAAGTTGTAAAACGATCAGCCCCATCAATTTCCGCAGCTTCATCCAAACTATCAGGTACACTGATTTTTATATAACCAACATACAAGAAGAGAGTCTGTGGAATAGCATAAGTTAGGTAGAGTATTACTAGCCCCCACATATTTGCTAGACCGAGTTTACTCATCATAACTGTGATGGGAATCATAATCACCTGAAATGGAACAAATATCCCTAAGATCAAGAGCGAATACATAATTGCAAAGGCTTTTTTCTTGGACATATTTCGAGCAATGGAATAAGCTGCAGCTGGTATAAAGAAAGCTACTACAATCAATGATAACACCGTAATAACTGCTGAATTCCAGAAATAGCCTCCAATTCCATCCGAAATCAAACGTTCATAATTACTTAAGGTAAAAGGATTAGGCAAACTAAAGAAATGATTCATGATATCCTTGGTTGTCTTGAAGGAACTGAAAACCGTTACCAACAAAGGAACGAGTATAAGAATACCACCGACTATCAAGAGGACATATTTCCAAAACTGATTCAATTTTTCTTCTTTTTTCATGTGTAGGACTCCTCTATTAGATTTCAAATTTCTTAGATAGCTTGATTTGGATAAGAGAAACAATTCCAATAATTAAGAATAAGATCAAGGCAATTGCATTCGCATATCCATATTGATTACTCTTGAAAGCATAGTTGTAGACTAAAAGTCCAAGAGACGTTGTAGCATTATTTGGACCACCACTTGTCAATGCAAAAATCTGGTCAAAGGCTGTCAAACCTGACTTAAGGGCCAAGATAAAAACCATAGAGATCGTTGGAAGCAAATAGGGCAATTCAATCTTCCAAAAGGTTTGTTTACTTGTAGCACCATCAATTGATGCTGCCTCTAAAATATCATTTGGAATACTCTGAAGACCAGCAAGAAAGAGAATAATTGGCATTGCTACTCCTTGCCATAGAAGAACAAAAATAGTTGCTACTACCGCTCCGACAGGTGTTCCTAATAGACTCTCTTGTAAAAAGCTAATTCCTAAAATTTTTCCAATCGTTGGAAGCCCATAGTTGAAAAATTGTTTAAAAATCAAGGAAACTGTCAAACCAGACAAAACAGCCGGGAAAAAGAACCATGCTCTAAAGAAGGTCTGCCCCTTCATCTTAGAATTTAAGGCTCGTGCCACGACCATCCCAATCGTGATCTCTCCAATAATCAATGCCAGAGTTAAAATCAAAGTAAAGGCTATGGCTGTGAAGAATTTCCCATCAATCATCAGCAATTTGTAGTTATTCAAACCAACAAATTTGTAATTATAGGTCAATCCAGTCCAGTTAGTCAAACTATAGAAAGCACCTTGTACCATTGGAAAGTAAAAGAAGATCGCTTGTAAAGCAAGCGGGATAAGCAAAAATGTCCAACCCCAGTATTTATTTAAAAATTTTCGAATAGCCATATCATCTTAACTCCTATTCTAGTCCAAATCTGCCTTCATTGGATTAAAGAAAGCATTGAGATTGTTTGCCATATTTTTCAGATTTTTATCCATCAGATAACCTGCGCTTAGATTAAAAAAGTCTTCTTCAGAGTTCCAGCGTTGGCCCAACCAAACATAATGTTTGTCCGTAAATGCCAGTTTCGAAATAGCTGCAAGCGCTGAGTCTTCTTTTTCCTGTATGCCTTTTACAGCAACTGGTGATCCATCTACATCATAGTATGACTGCATAGCTTTTGGACTAGTCATATAGCTGATAAATTCTTCGGTTTCTTTCGGATGTTTGGTAGTAGCTGAAGTTGATAATGCCATGTCCCCTGCACCAACAGTGACTTCTTTTCCTACTTCTTCTCCTGGGAAGGCAAACATCCCCACCTCAAATTTTGGATCCTGCTGATTAATTGCCGCTAATGCCCATGATCCTTGTGGCATCATGAGAGCATTTCCACTTGAAAAAGCCACCACCGCATCATTATATGAAGCGCCGCGCCAGCCGTCTTGGGCATTGTCTGCTAGTAGATTCAACCGTTCTGCATCTGCCTTCAAAACAGCATCGTCTGCAGAGATCGCATTGGGTTGTGAAAAACGAAGGTAGTTGTTTGCCCCATCTCCACTACCTGTAATAGTAATGAGAGAAAGTTGGTGGTAACCATTTAATGTCCAGCCTTCATTGCCTGCAACTGCAAATGGGGAATTTCCACTATCTTTTATCTTTTTAACAATCTCTTGAAATTCTTTAAAAGTCTTCGGTTCCTCAAGCCCTAATTCTTTAAATTTTGTTTTATTGTAATAGATTCCATAAAGGTTAGCAGTTAAAGGTACACTATAAACTTTGTTATTAATCGCATACTTTTTAGCATAGTCATTCTTAACGTTCTCAAGATAGGATTTCCCTGTCATATCTGCAAAATAACCTGCTTTCGCCCACTCCTGAAAATCCATATTTTGAGGATAGATATTAATAATATCTGGAACATCCCCTGATAAAACACGCGTTTTTAGGACAATACCTGCTGCGGGCACTGTTGTCAACTTCACATCAATATTAGGGTGTTCCTTCTCAAAATCATCCACTATCCTTTGCAAAGTATCTGCCATCTCGGTCTTCTGGTTAAAAAACTCAATCGTTACCTTGCCATCAGTTGACTCCTCTTGACTACTACAAGCTGACAGTCCCAAAAGGCAGAGTCCTGTAGTAGCAATTAAGCCCATCTTTTTATACCATCTCATGATTTTATCTCCTTATCTTCTAATGAAATGTAACTGCCTGCTGAGATAATCTCCCTGCGGAAGTTCCATAGTAATACCCGCATACATGAGTTCTGCACCTGAGTAAACTGCGCCATTTCCCTGCAGCTCATAAAGTCCTTCTTCCTCTAAGCCTTTTAGTTTCAAGGTTGTTTCCATCGTTTCCACAACTGATAAGACTCGGACATAGGTTACAATCGTTTGATTTCCATAGTTAAATTGTACAGCTGCTTCATTGGATTCAGCATCGGGATTGATTAACCTATACTGGTTTCCCAACTGGACTACTGGCCGCAATTCTTTATACAAGTTCACCTGATTAGCGATCTCAGACTTCTCTTCATCTGATAAACTTGTCAAATCAAGCTCATAACCCAGATTTCCCATCATTGCCACATGACCACGAGTTTGCAATGGTGTCATTCGTCCCATCTGATGATTCGGTACTGCTGACACATGAGCTCCCATGGAAATGGTTGGATAGAGATAGGATGATCCATACTGTATAGGTAAACGTGCAATAGCATCAGTATTATCACTAGCCCAGACTTGTGGGAAATAACGCATCATACCAAGATCATTTCGTCCTCCACCACCAGAGCAGGACTCAAAGAGAATATGGTTGTGCTTCTCTGTCAGATAAGAAACAAGTTCATAAAGCCCCAGCATGTACTGATGAGACTGCATCTGGGTTTCCAGATAAACTGAACCATTCCCCAGATTAGTAATATTACGATTCATATCCCATTTGATGTAGTCAATTTTATGATGAGAGAGGAGTTCATCTAAGACATTTTTCAAATATTCTACTACCTGAGAATTTGCAAGATTAAGTACTAATTGATTCCGAGAGTAAGTATGCTCATATCCTTGAATCTGGATGGCCCAGTCAGGATGTTTGCGATACAAATCGCTATCTATAGAAATCATCTCCGGTTCTAACCAAAGCCCAAACTGCAAACCTCTTTCATGGATAGCTGAAATCAGACTTTCAAGACTTCCACCCAGTTTTTTCTCATTAACAACCCAATCACCTAAAGCACGATTATCATCAAAGCGATTACCAAACCACCCATCATCTAATACAAAAAGTTCAATTCCAACTTTCTTAGCTTCATCAGCTAGTTCTAACAGTTTTTCTTTCTGAAAGTCAAAGTAGGTAGCTTCCCAGTTATTGATTAGAATTGGACGCTCTTTTTTAGAAAATTTACTTGGCATAATGTGATTAAGTACAAAATTCTGACTTTCATGACTAATACCAGTTAATCCCTTGTCTGAATAGGTCACTAAAGCTACCGGTGTTTCAAAGTTTTCCTCAGGATCTAACTTCCAAGAAAAATTTTCTGGATTAATCCCAATAGCCACCCGAACTTCATTCAGTTGATTCTTTTGAACAAAAGCTTCGAAGTTTCCACTATACATCAGTTGAATAGCAAACACATTCCCAGCATCCTCAGTGACTCCTTGATCACATAATAGAAGAGCTGGTGTTTGAGCATGCCCAGAAGCTCCACGGTTCGAACTAATCGAAAAGATTCCTTGTTCTACCTGTTGACGTCGGACAGTCTTTTCACGAGCATAAGCTCCCTGTAAAGTCACTATTTCGTAAGCTGCAGCGGGAAAATCAGCCATAAAAGAAAAGTCCTTGTGGATGACAACTTCCTGATTACTATTATTCTCCAATTTGCTGTAGCTAGCAATTGTCGCATCATTATCAAAAGCAGTATAATAAAGCGTCAGACTAAGTTTAGCTTGAGGATCTTTTAAAATCAAGACAAGCGTCTCTGTATCATCCATGCTGTGAGGAGAAGGTAAGCCCTGTGGCCCATTCTGACCTTTTAAAATCTTTGCTTCTACAAATCGAAAGTCTGTTACTTCAGTTGCATCATGTTGAACCAGTAAAGTTGGTTTTCTAAAGTCACCCAAACCATGTTGTCCAAAAATTTGACGTTGCGTATCCAAACTAAAGGTTCGATTGGTAGCTGTTGGATTACCAGAAAAAGCATGATCGCGTTCATAAACACTATTAGAACCTCTATAGTCCTTAATAGTCTTTCCTAAATGTTTTAATAATAAGAACCCATCCCTATTTTCAATAATTAAACTTAAACCTTTACTCTCAACGTAAAATAGATTATTCTCTATTCGAACTCCCATATATATCACCTCTTCGATTTCTTGATAAAATTTTATCACATAAAAGCGCTTTCTAAAATAGAAAAATGTCTTAAGAATATGGTAAAATGTTAGGTAGGAGGTGGCACATGCTCGTTTTTTCAGAATACCAGACTGGAACAATTGATCTTTCTCTTAGCTTTTACGGTTATGAAGAATGCACGCCTAACTACTCTTTTGGCCCAGCTATTCGAGATACCTATGTACTACATTACATTACTAAAGGAAAAGGTCAATTCCATTATAAGGGTAAAATTGTTGATTTAAAGGCAGGAGATTTCTTTTTACTAAAACCAGATGAATTAACCTTCTATCAAGCAGATAGCCTGGATCCTTGGGCTTACTACTGGTTAGGGATTACTGGAGGGAGGGCACCTGACTATTTTGCTCTGTCTCAAATTTCTGATCAATCCTACCTCATCCAGTCAAATAACTGTCATACGCATACAACTGCAAAACTCGTTGATAGTATTGTCCGCTTCGCTCAGATAACAAAATCAAACGAACTAGCACAACTCCATATCATGGGACAACTTCATGAATTGATGTTTCATTTAGGAACGATTGCTCCTAAGCAGAAAAAAAAGAATATTTCATCAACCCACCAACTCTATCTTGACTGCAAACGATTGATAGATAGTCACTACCCTCAATCACTCACAATTCAAGATTTAGCTAAAGAGCTATCGGTTCATAGAAGTTACTTAACTAGTGTGTTTAAAGAATTTCACCAACTCTCTCCAAAAGAATATCTACTCTACGTTCGGATGCATCGTGCACAACAACTTCTGGAACATACTGAAGAATCTATTAAAGTCATTGCATACTCCGTCGGCTTTTCAGATCCTCTCCATTTCTCAAAAGCCTACAAGCAGTTTTTTCATAAAACACCGAGTCAAACTCGAAAAGAACTCTCTCACTCCCTCTTAGCTAGAAAGGAAAATCAATGAAATCACACCAACTAGTCTACCAAATATTAGCTAGAGAAAACGACTATGTTAGCGGAGAAAAAATTGCAGAAGAACTGTCGTTAAGTCGTACATCCATATGGAAGGCAATTCAACGCCTCCAACAAGAAGGGCTCGTGATTGACAGTATTAAAAATAAAGGTTACAAACTTATTCAAGGCGATTTGATCCTACCTGATTTGATTCAAGAGAAAACCAACTTAACCCTTCTCTACAAACCTGAGACCAAATCAACCCAAACAGATGCAAAAGAAGGTATTGAAGGTGGAAGCCATGGAAATAGTCTCTATCTTTCCACATGTCAAACAGCAGGTCGTGGTCGCTTTCAACGTCCTTACTACTCTCCTGCTCAGGGAGGTATTTATATGTCATTACATATTCAGCCAAATCTCACCTATGACCAGCTTCCTGCCTACACATTACTTACAGCAGGTGCCATTTACAAAGCTATTAAAAACCTCACCTTGATTGACGTGGGTATCAAATGGGTAAATGACATTTACTTTAAAAATAAAAAAATAGCAGGTATCCTTACCGAAGCCATGACGTCCGTGGAAACAGGTCTAGTAACAGATGTCATTATCGGCGTTGGAATCAACTTTGCCATCAGCGATTTTCCCAAAGAGATAAAAGAAAAAGCTGGAAGTCTCTTTACACCACCAGCTCCTATCACACGAAACGAACTAATCTCAGAAATTTGGCGTTGTTTCTACCAAACAGCACCCGAAGAACTACTCTATCTTTATAAAGAACACTCTCTTGTTCTAGGAAGAGAGGTCAGTTTTATCCAAGAACAGATTGAAAAAAAAGGAGTCGCCAAGGACATCTCCGACAAAGGACAACTCCTTATCCAGCTTGATGACCAGACAGAAATCTGGCTCAATAGTGGTGAAATCTCACTCACTAGCTGGACTTAATAACAGCACTATATGATGTCTAGAACTTCATCTAGCAAGCATATAGTGCTTTTTGAATGTAGAAGGTAACTGATATATAAATAGCTGGCTTCCTATCAACAATTTACAGGTGGATAGCTTTTGAGGCATGCTTTTTATATGCCGTGCTATGTGCCAAAGAAATCCCATAGCAGTGATTCTCATATTCAAGCATAATCAATGGCAGCGCAAAAACTTTAATAGCATATAAAAGCAGCCAAAACATAAAGACTTCAGCTTTTATATTCACCAAATTTTTACTAAACATCTCGTACAAGAACCATGCATTTAAAGCCATATTGAAGAGACTTGCTAACGTTGCTGAGACTATATTGGTTTTCAATTTTGGATGATAACATTTAGCCACATATAAAGCCAATATTGAAATATTATAAAGGCAAATCGGTTGATAATTTACTCTATAAATAACCAGCGTCTTACGATTATAGAACAGGAAACCATGAGGTCCACGATGATATTCATTTATCCAGACATGGCTAAGACCTCTAATCTCATCCCAAGCTATAAATAAATCAATTTTTCTTAGATAAATCCCAGTTTTATGGATTAAACACTTCCATTTGAACATGAAAGATAAAAGAAAAGTAAGGAGCAAAACCGCAACTGTAACAATCTTCAACTCCTCTTGCCCAACAATCAAGGATAGATTTAAAAAGCGAATTTGAGCTTCTGTTGTATCTAAGATCATCGAAATCCCAGTTAGAATCACTACAAATATAAATAGTATAAATCTATAAAAAATACTGTGAAATTTTACTCCATTTTTCATCTCGATTATCCCCCAGCCACTTAAAGTCCCTAACCTTAGTATACCACTAGATCTAGTCTATTTAAGATTTTTTCTAGTATGAAAGTTAGTGAAACAGCATTAGATAATAAAGCTCTATAATTCTGTAGTGAGTAAAACCACTATGAGATTATGGAGCCTATTTTGTTGGCTTGAATTGTCAAATTAAGTGCACATTTTATCACAAACCTACTTGATATTAAAGACCCTAACATCAAGAGTGTAGATATTATCAATATGGATCCCCCAAAAGGAAATCACTGAAGAAATATGATTTTCAAAAAAAATCTAAAATCCCTTATCTAGAATGTGCGGGATACAAAATTCTAATTCGTCTAAGGAAACGGCGCTTCCGCTGTAAAGTCTGTAAAAAAATGGCTGTCGCAGAGACTCCCTTAGTCAAGAAAAACCACCAAATCGCTCAAAAATTAATCGAGAAAGTCCCTATGACGGTCGTCGCTGAAAGCTTGGCTATCTCCACAGAGCTGAAGAAACACTACAATCTCTATCAGCTCTTGCTTTTTAACTTTCAGAACAAGGAGGCAGAGAATTTTTTCTAACTCATTGAAAATAATCTCAAGCTGGTTCATCCTCTTTTTCAGACTGTCTTTAAAACCTTCCTCAAGGATAAAGAGAAGATTGTCAACGCCCTTCAGTTACCTTATTCCAACGCAAAATTGGAAGCGACTAATAATCTCATTAAACTCATCAAACGAAATGCCTTTGGTTTTCGGAACTTTGAAAACTTCAAAAAAAGGATTTTCATCGCTCTCAACATCAAAAAAGAAAGGACGAAATTCGTCCTTTCTCGATCTTAGCTTTTCTTCAACCCACTAGAGTTGATAAAGATTCTCAAATTGTATCACGGAGAATGGGGGATTCGAACCCCCGCGCCAGTTACCCGACCTAACGATTTAGCAAACCGTCCTCTTCAGCCTCTTGAGTAATTCTCCAAAATATTTAATTAATAGGTATAAGTTGATTTAAACTCCTACACTCGCTTTATAGCTCTCTGTATACGGAGAATGGGGGATTCGAACCCCCGCGCCAGTTACCCGACCTAACGATTTAGCAAACCGTCCTCTTCAGCCTCTTGAGTAATTCTCCAAAATATTTAATTAATAGGTATAAGTTGATTTAAACTCCTACACTCGCTTTATAGCTCTCTGTATACGGAGAATGGGGGATTCGAACCCCCGCGCCAGTTACCCGACCTAACGATTTAGCAAACCGTCCTCTTCAGCCTCTTGAGTAATTCTCCTATTAATGGGCACGAGTGGACTCGAACCACCGACCTCACGCTTATCAGGCGTGCGCTCTAACCACCTGAGCTACGCGCCCAAGTTAAAAACTTGGTAATTTGAACAAAGTTCAAAGCGGGTGACGAGAATCGAACTCGCGACAACAGCTTGGAAGGCTGTAGTTTTACCACTAAACTACACCCGCATAACCATTATAAAATGGCGCGAGACGGAATCGAACCGCCGACACATGGAGCTTCAATCCATTGCTCTACCAACTGAGCTACCGAGCCAAATTGCGGGAGCAGGATTTGAACCTACGACCTTCGGGTTATGAGCCCGACGAGCTACCGAGCTGCTCCATCCCGCGTTAATAATAAAAGGAGGATGTGGGATTCGAACCCACGCACGCTTTTACACGCCTGACGGTTTTCAAGACCGTTCCCTTCAGCCAGACTTGGGTAATCCTCCAAAATATACAATGGACCTTGTAGGACTTGAACCTACGACCACTCGGTTATGAGCCGAGAGCTCTAACCAGCTGAGCTAAAGGTCCAACAAGATCTTTATAGCGGCGAAGGGGATCGAACCCCCGACCTCCCGGGTATGAACCGGACGCTCTAGCCAGCTGAGCTACACCGCCATCAATCGGGAAGACAGGATTCGAACCTGCGACACCTTGGTCCCAAACCAAGTACTCTACCAAGCTGAGCTACTTCCCGA